>CAIVPQ010000168.1 GCA_903907835.1 uncultured Actinomycetes bacterium | reverse complement strand
TAGGTGGCAATTTTCGCCAATGAGTCCCAGCCAGTAATTAATTTAGGAAGTCCGCTAGGCAAATTGAAATCTCCAAACAGTAACGTGGGCATTTCAAATTCCGCTAGGCGACGCGTAATTGCTCGTAGTTGTCGAACATTAAATCCAGGGACAAAACTTAAATGAGTTGTTGCGACCATTATTGGTCCGCCTGGGCAATCCACTTGAGCGATTAATGCAATCCGGGGTTCGTCTGCAACTTTCATGATCTGCGCACCTTTTGGTCCGGGAACTAAAAGGGGTAGTGAAATGGGCGCTGGGGCAAAGCGCATCACTTCAATGTGACTTAGCGGATAGCGCGAAGCTAGTCCGATTCCGTAATGAGCCTCGCCAGATTCGTCACAGTGTTTGTGGCTATGGATTGATTCATCATGTGCCTTTGCCCATTCTTGTCCAGGTGTGCCAACGATGGCTGGGGCAAAGAACCAGTAAGGCATATTGAGGGCGAGTGCGACTTCACGTGTTTGGTGACTCATCCCGCTGCGAATTTGGTCACGATCAACTTCTTGCAATCCGATTATGTCGGCGCCGGTTAATGATGCCTGATGCCCAAGATAGTCCGGAGCACTCACACCGTTAGTAGACACGGCATGTAACAAATTCCAAGTGGCTATTCTCACCATTGCAGGTTACTGCTGTTGGGGCTGATAGCGCATCAGCTCCATTAATGACGATGCGCACAGGTGCAAATAAACGTAGGCTCTTGGTGTGGACTTGATGCAGGATTTGGCGCTGGCTAGATTCACCGTAGATCGTGCGGTGGCTGTGCGTAGCAACCCGGATTGGCTCACAGATGCCTGGCAGTCATCGCAAACGCGCGTTTTAATTGTCCGCGATGGCAAAATCCCAGTCACCGATGAATTGTCGATTATTTGGGTTAAGCCAGAATCCTTGAGTTATAACGTAGTTGACTTCCCCGAGTCCGTAATGCTCTTGGGTATTGATGACGACCACACATATGTGGCTTTACTCGGTTCGAGTGAGGATTTAGAGGCAACTGCTTGGGTTAGCGTTCGCGATGCTGGAGCACAGATGACAACTCGCGATGTTGGGCTGGCTGTAACTGCAACAGCCCTAGAGGCTTGGCATCTAAGTCACATCTATTGCCACAAGTGTGCGGCGCCCACAAAAGTTCAAAATGCCGGGTGGTCTAGGACATGCCCAAATGATTATTCCACGCACTTTCCGCGTACTGAACCGGCCATGATTGTGGCAATTGAAGATGCAGCGGGCCGCATTCTTTTAGGCAGGCGAGTTGGCTGGGAGCAATCTTGGTACTCAACTCTGGCTGGATTTATTGAAGCCGGCGAATCTTGTGAAGCAGCCGTTGTTCGTGAAGTTTTTGAAGAATCTGGCGTAGTTGTTGAACGGGAATCGCTACGCTATCTGGGTAGTCAACCTTGGCCATTCCCAGCGTCATTAATGATGGGTTACCGAGGGCTGGCACTGACTGAGCAAATCACCGCAGACCAAGATGAAATGTCTGATGTGCGATGGTTTACTCGCGAAGAATTTGTTGCCGGTTGCACCAATAAGACTCTGCAACTTCCGAATCCAGCCTCTATCGCTTGGCGTCTGATTGAAAATTGGTTTGGTGAAACTTTGCCTCGAAATTGGAGTCGGGCATAAAACTCTTTGAAATTCGGTTTTGATAAATGCTAGAACTCTTAACAAAATGGAGGAAGTTATGGATGCTCAAGTCACGATGTACAGCACGCCTTGGTGTGGTTATTGCCAGCGTTTGAAGGCCCAAATGGGTCGTGAAGGAATTGCCTACAATGAGGTAGACATCGAGCAAGATCCAGATGCTGCCATTTTTGTAATGGGTGTCAATGGTGGTAACCAGACGGTACCAACCCTGCTTTTCGCTGATGGAACCGCCAAAACTAACCCGAGTATTGCTGAAGTGAAGGCTCAACTCGGCCTGTAAATTCCACAAACCAAGCACTGCGGGTGCAAACACTCGAGCATGCTTGGGAGAATAGGCAAGTGTCACACATCCTAGATTCACTCGACCAGCAGCAACGTGCTGCGGCTGAGTGCATTTCTGGTCCTGTGGTGATCTATGCGGGTGCCGGAACGGGAAAAACTCGAACCATTACCCATCGAATCGCTCATGCAGTTGCAAGTGGGGCACATGATCCAAGCCAATCTTTGGCAGTGACCTTTACGACTAGAGCTGCCGGCGAACTCCGCAATCGCCTAGGGTCGCTAGGTATACCTAGTGTGCAAGTTAGAACATTTCACAGTGCTGCATTGCGTCAGTTGCGTTTTTTCTATCCGAAATATTTCACTGCTGGTTTGCCTCAATTAGTGCCCAGCAAAATTCGCTATGTATCTGATGCAGCGGGATTGGCTCGGGTAAAAAGCACGAAGGAAACTTTCCGAGATATTGCCGCAGAAATTGAGTGGGCCAAGGTAAACATTCTTTCCCCAGAGGCCTATCGCACCCAGGCAATCGCATCTCGTAGGTTGATTTCAAGTGAAATATCAATTGAAGACATTGCCAAAGTATATGAGATCTATTTAACGCGCATGGATGAAGCCAACGTCATGGATTTCGAGGATGTGCTTTTGAATATGACAGCGCTTATGGAAAATTTCCCTGAAGTGGCAGCGGCAGTGCACAAACAATATCGACATTTCACGGTTGATGAATTTCAGGATGTTAGCCCGGTCCAGTTTGAACTTTTGAGTCAATGGCTTGGTGAGCGAGATGATGTTTGTGTTGTTGGAGATCCAGCTCAGACCATCTATTCGTTCTCAGGTGCAACATCAAATTACCTATCAAATTTTAAGAAGCACTTTCCACGTACATTGGAATTTCAGTTAACGCATTCTTATCGAAGTACCGAAGCAGTCATTTCCCTGGCAAATCAAATCCTGGCAAAAGATGCCTCAAGCCCAGTTCGACTGGCAACTACCAAAGGTAAGGGAACAAAAGTCACCTCAACTGTTTATGCGGACGATGAATCGGAAGCCCAAGCAGCTGCCGCACAGATACGTGAGTTGATGAACACTGGCGTTGCAGCTCGAGAGATTGCTGTGCTTTATCGGATAAACAGTCAATCTGAAATTTTGGAAGCAGAGTTAGGTGGGCTTGGAATTCCAGTAACTCTGCGCGGTGCCGAAAGGTTTTTTGAAAGGCCTGAAGTTAAGTTGGCGCTATTGCATCTGCGAGCTGGCATGGTGGGGCTAGCCACACCAACTTTGGTAGAGACGGTTAGAGATCTATTGGCGGTTATCGGCTGGAAGCCGAATGCGCCGAGTGCTGGTCGAGCAGAGCAAGAAAAGTGGGAATCTTTAAACACCATTGTTGAGCTCGCTCAAGATGCTCAGCTACGCGACGCTAAAGCCACATTGGCTGATTTTGTTTTACTACTAGACAAACGAAATGAACAAGAGTTCGCCCCGAGTGCGAATGCGGTGACTCTGGCTACTATTCATGCGGCAAAGGGCCTTGAGTGGGATGCGGTATTCGTAGTGGGATTAAGTGAGGGGTTACTTCCGATCTCGCACGCGCAAACACCTGCAGATTTTGCCGAAGAGCGCAGGCTCCTTTATGTCGCTGTGACTCGTGCTCGAACTTATTTGAGACTTTCTTGGGCAAAATCTCGACATGCAGGCACCAAAGGCACACGCGCAGAATCAACACTTTTACGCGATTTAGATATTTAGTTTCTTAAATCCTGGTATCCATTTTTCAAACTCATCACGAACTGAAAATTCTGCTTCTAATTGGCAAAGAACACCGATGCTACCAAGCCAAACACGATGAATAAGCAAGTAATCAGCAGGTAGATTGATCTTCAATCCAACTGCCCAGTCTGGGTTGCGCGGATCGCTAGTTCTGCTGAACTGCTCACGAATCCAATCGCGACTGTGTTTGAAAGTTTGTCCTTGAGCTGGCTCGGTAAAAGGCGCTAAGTAATCCAAAAGCGATTGTGGATCGATTTCGATTCCTGGCCTGATGAACCCGGCATCTCTTAAGCCATCCAGAACTGTCTGTGAGTCACCAGACATCGCGATTGTTAGCAGAGTACCCATAGTGGTTGGCAAACCATCAGGGAGGTCTGCACTGGCGCCAAAGTCCAGGGCAACAAGGCGCCCATCTGAAGTTACCTTGAAATTGCCTGGGTGCGGGTCGGCATGTAGCAATCCAGCACGACTTGGACCGCTTAACAAAAACCTTAGGTACAACTCGCCAATGTGATCGCGCTGTTCTTGAGTTCCTGATTCGATGATGCGAGCTAAAGAAATACCGTCGACCCATTCAGTTACGATCACTTGCTCGCATGCAGCCAATACATGGGGTACAACAAATTCAGGATCGCCGTCGTAAGCGGCTGCAAAACGTCGTTGAACTTTCGACTCATGTAGATAGTCGAGTTCCTCACTTATTCGAAGACGAAGTTCATTCAATAAGGCTTTGATATCTATTCCGGGTAACAGTCCAGCGAATAGCCGACCGAATCGAGCAAGTTGATTTAGATCGGCCATCAATGCACCAGCAGCGCCAGGGTATTGAACCTTTACTGCGACATGTCTGCCGTCATGCCAGATGGCACGATGCACCTGCCCAATTGATGCTGCGGCAGTTGGCTCATCATCAAATTCGGCAAATCGATCACGCCAATCTTCCCCAAGGTTTGCGCGCAGTACCGCATGCACTGACTCAACTGGCATGGGTGGGGCAGAATCTTGCAGCTTGGTAAGCGACTCACGGTATGGGGCGGCGATGTCCTCAGGCAGTACCGATTCAAAAACGCTCAGTGCCTGACCGAATTTCATCGCGCCGCCCTTTAGTGTGCCAAGTACACCAAAAATCTGTTCAGCCGTTCGGGTTTGGGCATCTAGTAAGGCATCTTGCGAAGAAACACCGGAAAGCCTGCGCCCCGCGCCAAAAATTCGGCGTCCTGCATGCGAAATAGGCAATGAAAAGATTCTGGCAGTGCGCGAAAAAGAATTCTGAGGAAGTGTAGCCACTTACCAATTGTTAACTAGTCGTGTTCCAACCGCATCCGCAGGCAGGATGGGGTTCATTCCATATATTTTGAGTGAGTCCGTCAGGCCAGCTATTTACTTCAATCAAGTTCGCTTGATTCTTTGCGCTGTCAAACCATTCGCTCACCCTTGCGACGACTTTCAGGGCGGTAGTCATAACTAATCCAGTTGGGGAAATATCGGCAGATGTACGACCGATGAGTTGTGCACACACAATTGGCCAAGCGGGATCGCGGTCAGCCAGATAACTATGCATACAGCGAATGCAACCATTGATGCCGGGTTGGATTATTGAACTCATCATTGAATGTGAACCTGCCAGTGTGGCAAAAATATGGGGTGTGTCACTTGCCAAGCAACCATCAGATTGCTCGGGACTAATCCATGGGTAGTCAGCGACACAATCGGGCACGAGAATTCTCAACCTATGCGCTTCGGTGTTTTGGCTATTTCCCATTCGCTGGGTGGCGCCTGCCTGAACTCTCTCAATTAGTTGCATCGCAACTTTGTCGCGACGCATTCCAATATCTATTCGACTCGCACCCCATGCGCTCAAATCGCTCGCAGTAGTTACCTGGTCATCTTTGACAAAGATTTTTTGAAAACCTCCAGTTGCTAGAAGTAGTGCAATCGTCATACCCAGTCGCCCCGCGCCATAAATGTGGATGTCTGCGCTGAGTCGATTGGCAAAAACACCAGATGGATTCGATAGATCACGCTGTGCTAGAAATCGCGCTTCAGAATTATGTAGAACAGCATTTTTCTTGATGGATATTTCATTGGATTGAAAATTTCCTTGCTCAACAATCAAGCCATGTTCACATAAGAGCTTCAACAGATTGCGGATAGTTTCGTGACTGCTAACTCCTTGCTTCATTTCGTCGATCACATTTTGCATAGTCCTCGTGCCATCACAAAGTTCCAAAATGTGCTTGCCAATCTGGGCTTCAACAATCAAAGATTTGCTGGGATCGATCCCAATCTGAATCTCGTTCTTGTTGCGCCACAAAATATGGACACCGGATTTGATGGCAAGGTTTGTTGTCATAAACAAACACTTAATCTTTAGGGCTGTGAATCTTTTGAACATTCAACAAGAGATATGTGTTAAATGTCGATTGCGAAATTCGTACATGAACCTAGGTTCAGCCAATTAATTTTTTCTCCACAGCAGGGTTTGGATATAAGTCCATGTATGAAAAGGTATTGACCAGTTACACACAAACTTGTCAACAGGTTTTGCACCCCTAATCCCCAGATGTCCTTGGCGATTTCCCCATGTCATCCACAACTTCATCCACAGGGAAGTGAAGGTAGTTCAACGAAATCATTGCTTGCAGCGAGCAAACAGTCTAAGTTTTCATGAGTTGAAGCTCTCGAGATAACGAGCCGACGTTCGCAAGGGGAAGGCGGACGAGCGAGCACGCGCCTCGAGAGCTTCACTTTTTGTCAGTCAATTGGGTTAACCTAAAACCTATGTCTGCCCTCGAGAATTCATCATTATTTGATGAAGCTTGTGATTTGGGCCAAATGTTTGATGATGAAGGGCAACTCAATCCAGCATTAGTTCGAGAATATGCTGAATCATCGTCGACTGAAAATGCAGAAGCAATCACGGTAGATGCCAAAATTGAAATCCGTTTCAGCGCCCGACGTAAGCGTTCTGTTTCAGCAGTTCGTGAAGGTGACCGAATCATTATCAATGCGCCAAAATTAATAGCCAAAGCGGAGCTTGATTCAATCGTCTCCGAGTTGGTCGCTAAATTGGATTTGCGCAAGGCCTTGTCCACATCCCATGAGGAACTTGAAAAGCGAGCACGCCAACTAAGCTTGAGATATTTACATTTAGACCTATTTGAGTCGCATCCAAAAGGTGTGACAGTGAAATGGGTTTCGAATCAAAATTCAAGATGGGGTTCATGCACTCCAGCCACTGGCACAATCCGCATTTCGCATAGATTGCAAAAGGCTCCACACTATGTCATTGATGCTGTTGTCTTGCACGAATTGATTCATTTACTCGTGGCGAATCATGGCCCGAAATTTCAGGCTCTTATGGAAAGTTTTCCTGAACATAAAATGGCCCAAGAGTTTCTCCGAGGATATTCATTAGGGGAGCAGAGTAAGTAAATACATCGCACAAATCGATGACACTTACTAAATGAATTATTCGGCCGAAGGCTGCTGGGGATCCTCGGTAGGGCCGGGCGTTTCCATCGCTTTATCCAGATCGCTCATCAAGTCGTGTGTTTGACCAGCGATAAAGCCTTCATTGTTGTCAATGTCATCTGCATTCGGCAACAAATCTGGATGCAACCAGAGCGCATCGCGCTCAACGATTCCTCTTTCGCGAGTTAGCCCAGCCCATAAGTCGTTTGCCTCTCGCAAGCGCCTAGGGCGAAGTTCTAGGCCGACTAGCCCTGAGAATAATTTCTCAGCTGGTCCGCCAGCAGCACGCCTGCGCCTGAAGGTTTCTTCCAGCGCAACGGCACTCGGTAGGCGATTTGAAATCGCTGATGTGACCACAGTTGTTACCCAGCCTTCAATCAGCGCTAGCAGAAGTTCTAGTCGCGCCAATGCGGCTTGCTGTTCAGGTGAAGTTGTGCCTTCAAATAGTTCTGAACCCAAAGTTGTTTGCATCGATTCCAAATCCTGAGGATCACTTTGGGAAATAATTACTTCAATCTTGTTGGTATCAATTTTCACTCCGCGGGCGTAGTCACCAATGGCCGTCAACGCTTGCGACCTCAGCCATGGCGTGTGTGCGAATAGGCGTTGATGCGCTAATTCCCGTAACGCGACATAAATCAAGATATCCGCGCTCGAAATCGATAAGTCTTTTGAGAATTCATTTATGTTAGCCAAAACTAGGGTGGGATCTGAGGTCTCGGTTAAGGGAATGCCAACATCGCTAAATGAAAGTACTTCAGTAGACATTGTTGCCAGCACCTGACCAAATTGATTGCCAAACATCGTTGCACCCATTGAGCGTGCCATTCCCATAATTGGGCCTAGTATTTCGGAAAGATTTTGTGAACTAAGGAGCTCGCGCATCGATGCTGCGGCTTCTTCGGGTAAACCCGCCAAGAGCTCTTCGGGAAGCTGTAGCTCCTGTCCATCTTTGCCTTGAGGAAGAATCGAGGTCATCGCATTTGCAATTCCTTCAGCGACTGGCTCAACTATTAATTTCCAAACATCGAATGTCTTGTCTAACCATTCGCCTCGCGTAGATGGCACCAGAGGAATACCTAAACTAGCGAAGCTTGTTGCATCGTTGAGCCAGATTTCCGCTAACTCATTTGCAGATTCGATGGCAGATTGTTGATCTGAGGTAATT
>CAIVPQ010000167.1 GCA_903907835.1 uncultured Actinomycetes bacterium | reverse complement strand
TCGAAGCGCAAGTGGGGCTGGAAACAACGGTTCGGCGACCAATTATCAACACCAGGGATGAGCCTCATGCAGATGCGACCCTATTTCGGCGTCTACATGTGATCGTAGGTGATGCCAACATGTCTCAAGAGTCTACATATCTAAAGATGGGTGTGACGGCATTAGTCTTGTCGATGATTGAAGCGGATTACTTAACCGACAAACTTTCTCTAGTAGATCCCGTTTCAGCGATGCATCAGGTGAGTCACGACCTGGATTTGGCCGTACCTCTAAAGCTACAAGACGGACGCAATCTCTCAGCAGTCCAGATTCAGCGCGTTTACCTTGCTGCTGCCCAAAGATTCACTGCGGAATTCAAAATTTCTGATGCGATGACAATCGACGTGCTGGAGCGCTGGAGCGAAATTCTTGAGCAACTTGAATCAGACAAAATGGTATTGGCAAGCAGAATTGATTGGATAGCAAAACTGTCAATCCTTCAGGGCTATTTGCAACGTGATAATCGAGGATGGATTGACCCAAGATTATCGACTGTGGATTTGCAATATGCAGATTTGCGTTCTGACAAAGGTTTGGCGCTCATGTTGCAAACTCGCGGTCATCAAAGGTGTCTTTTCACTGAGACGCAAATCGCAGCAGCCGTTGCTAATCCACCAATTGATACTCGGGCCTACTTTCGCGGTAAGTGCGTAAGCGATTTCGGGAGTTCAATCCATGCAGCATCATGGGATTCGTTGATTTTCGAGCTTAGTGCTGAAGATGATCTGATTCGCATTTTGACTCCAGATGCCCGCAAGGGGACAGAGACACTCACTAAGTCCATTTTTGATCAGCAGCTGAATGTGCGTGACTTTCTTAATGTTTTGAGCGCAAGTAACCAGACTGCAATAGGCTGAATGCATGTCACCTTTGGAGAAATCATGACGCAGAGTGAGTTTGTTAATCCTAAAAAATCAATGCACTCAGTCGAGGACTCCCCATCAACTACATCTCCGCAACCCGCGGTCGTAGATTTCGCAGACCTCTTGGATCAGATAGATAGTGTCCTTGAGAAAAATGCTGAAGAATTTGTCAACAACTTTGTGCAAAAGGGTGGCGAATGAGCCCAGTGCCGCCACAAAAACGACATGTCTGATCAGAGTGTTCGGCGAATCTTTGGCCTTGAGACGGAATTTGGTCTCACATGTATGTCCAACGCACAACGAACCCTAACTCCTGATGAGACTGCTCGATTTCTATTTGGACGCGAGGGGAGTGCTTCTTCAAGCAGTAATGCATTTTTAGCAAATGGATCACGTTTGTATCTAGATGTTGGCAGTCACCCTGAATATGCGACTGCTGAGTGTGATTCGCTTTTAGATCTACTCAATCAGGATCGAGCTGGAGAACTAATTCTTCATGATTTGGTTTGTGTTGCGCAGCACACAATGGCTGAACAAGAAATCCCGGGCAACATTTATCTCTTTAAAAACAACACGGATTCTTCCGGAAATTCTTATGGTTGTCATGAGAATTATTTGTTACGGCGCCGAAATGATTTCGACGGACAGCTAGACAGCCTTCTGCCATTTTTGATTACTAGACAACTTTTTTGTGGTGCAGGCAAAGTACTCAAAACCCCGAGAGGTGTGCAGTTTGCGTTCTCCCAACGCGCCGATCACATGTGGGACGGATTTTCAAGTTCGACGACACGTTCGCGTCCGATGATCAACACCAGGGATGAACCTCATGCCGATCCAGATCTTTATCGCAGATTACATGTCATTGTTGGCGACTCCAACATGGCGGAACCGACCACACTTGTGAAATTTGTGTCGATGGATCTTATTTTGCGGGTCTTAGAGGCTGGAAGACTAAGGCGTGACTTAGCGCTTGAAAACAACATAAGAGCAATCCGAGATGTGTCACACGACACCACGGGTCGGGCAAAATTGACACTGGCGAATGGAAAAATTGTCACTGCCCTTGAGGTTGCCCAGCAATACCTCAATTTGGTCAAGGACTTTGTCGATAGTCAGCCATTTGTTTTATCTGCAGAGCATGCCTATGGGCTTGAGCTGTGGGAACGAGCTTTAACAGCGATAGAGACTGATAACCCATCGCTGATTGAGACAGAGATTGATTGGGCGATAAAGCAAAGGCTTATCCACTTGTATGCACAAAAACATAATCTGAGTCTGGACTCCGCCGCCGTTGCCCAACTCGATTTGTGCTTTCACGACATCGATCCAAATCGTGGCATTTTTCGCCTTTTAGAAGCGAGTGGGCAGGCGCGCAGACTTACTCGACCAAACGATGTCTCTGCTGCGAAAACCACTCCACCCGCTACAACTCGAGCAAAGTTGAGGGGAGATTTCATAGCGAAAGCAGCATTACTCGGGCGCGAGGTAATCGTGGACTGGACGCATTTGAAGATAAATGACGCAACTCAACGCACCATAATTTGTAATGATCCATTCGCATCCGTGGATCAACGCGTAGATGATTTGATTGGCTTTTTATAGCGGAATTTTTCGGATTTTCGCAGAGTCTTCTGCGCGCCGAGTTCTTTGTTTTTTCTTCATTCGTTAGTCTTTAATCATGTCAAAACTAAATCTTGCAGCAGTTGCCATTTGCGCACTCGTTCTCTCATCTTGCTCCCTTTCAGATCGCGAAACTGGGTCAGCACCAGAGCCTTTGTCAACTGAGGTTGAACAATCAGTCAGCCCAAGCCCTACCGGTGCAGTTACTCAGGCAGAGGGCGTAACGCTTGGCCCCGTGACTGTATCCGGTGAAATTGGCAGCGAACCACAGGTATCAGTGAATACTCAGGCACAGCAGGTTAGCGATTTATTGCAGCAGGATTTAGTAGTTGGTACTGGCCCAGCGGTGGTATCCACATCAACAGTGACTGCACATTATGTTGGCTATGGTGCATCTAGCGGCACTAAATTCGATGGCTCTTGGGAATCGGGCAGTTCTGCGACATTCCCCTTGGCAAACGTAATTGTTGGCTGGCAAGAGGGACTTTTGGGTATGCAAGCAGGTGGCCGACGTATTCTAGTTATTCCTGGTGCAATGGCCTATGGAAATTCCCCGCCTACCTCAGCAATTGCACCCAACGAAACCCTAATTTTTGTTGTCGATCTAGTTAGCTTTCAGTAAGCCGGCCAGCCAATAATTTTTCGCTATAAAAAAGGATAAAAACAGATGGAAAAACCAGAAATCGATTTTCCCGAAGGTCCAGCACCATCGGAACTAGTTCTAGAAGACATCGTTGTGGGTGAAGGTTCAGTAGCCAAAGCAGGTGACAAAGTACGTGTTCACTATGTTGGTGTCGAGTATGAAACTGGCGACCAATTTGATGCATCATGGGATCGCGGTGAATCAATCGAATTTCCGCTAAGTGGCTTAATTGCCGGCTGGCAAGAAGGAATTCCTGGAATGGCTGTTGGTGGACGACGTAAGCTCACTATCCCGCCACACCTAGCGTATGGTCCAGCCGGTGGCGGACATCGTCTTTCTGGTAAGACTCTAATCTTTGTTATTGACCTTTTAGGGGTTGCGTAATCTATGTCAGCGCAAACAGAGCGGCTCTTAAACCTTATGTTTGCGCTGATCAATACACGTGTGCCCCTTTCAAAGGCTGACATTCGGGTCAAAGTCGGCGGATACGATCGCAGTGCCACTACGGAAGCCTTCAATCGCATGTTTGAGCGCGACAAGAAAATGCTGCGTGACATCCATGTACCCCTACAAACTCTGCCGATTGATCCAGGTTTCAACGATGAAGATGGCTACACAATTGACCGTGATGCCTGGTTGCTGCCGAAGTTAGAAATTTCAGAACTCGAGCAAGCAACTCTCAGTATTGCGGTACATGCCTGGAAGAATAAGCAAATAGCAGCTCAGGCTAACGATGCCTTGGGCTGGTTGACTGATTCTCCGTTCCAGAGAGCTACATCATTACAACTTGGTTTAGCCAATGGTAAAGATGGGGTCAACGAGATTTTCGATGCTATTTGTAATGGCAAAGCTGTGCGCTTCACCTATAAATCTCGCGAACAGGATGAGATACAGACTCGAACAGTTGATCCATGGCGCATCATCGTCACTGGTGGTCATTGGTACCTAGTTGGTTTTGACCATGATCGCCAAGAACGTCGCACATACAAACTTGAGCGAATCAAATCGCAGATATCAATTCTTGAGCAAGATATAGAGAACGAAATTCCTGAAAATTTCTCTGCAAATGAAGTTGTTAGCCATTGGCGGCAAGTAGATACAGAGCAACGAGTTGCATTAGTAAAGGCAGTAAAGGGCAGAGCCGGATTACTGAGATTGCAAGCAACCAGCATCGAAGAAAAGGCAGATCATGACATTCTGCACATTGAATACTCCAATGAGATTGTCCTTGCGCGAGATTTAGCAAGCGTTTGTGATCATGTTGAAGTTATCGAGCCCGAAAGTTTGGTCGCGGAAGTAACTGAAATTGTCCGCAAATCTATGGACAGGAACAAATCATGAGTGTTCCGATGGAAAAGATCATTGCAATGCTGCCTTGGTTGACGGCCCATCCTGATGTTGAAGTATCCGAATTTGCAAAGGCCTTCGGGCTTAATACCCGTCAAGCTCGCGATATGGTCCAGATGCTTACCCTTACTGGCCCAGGTCAAGATGGTGGGCAGCTGGTAGATATTGATTACGACGATGATGTGATATTTGTTCGCGAAGCACACAACTTCAATAGACCTGTTCGCTTCAACCGTATTCAGGTGGCCAGTATTCTCACTGGTTTGCAATATCTGCGAGCTGTCTCTGATCCCATTTCTTACCCGGTCATTGATGGCCTAATTGGAAAACTTGCCCCGCTTGCAGGTTTCACTGGGTTACCGCTTGAAATACTCAATAGCGGTGTGGATGAGAATATTCTTCGTTTGGTTCATGAAGCTATAAACAACTCGGAGACTATAGAAATTGAATATTCAGCCGGGACTGGGGATGTTACTAAGCGCTTGATTGAACCAAGTCACTTGGAGACGCGCGAAGACGTCACATACTTAGCGGCTTGGTGCCAACTCAAGGAAGGCAGCCGAACGTTCAGGCTAGACCGAATCTTAAATGCGCACCAAAGCCAGGCGCAATCAACTAACATTCAGGGGATAGTTCCACAAATTGATTCCCCAGACGCAATTGCAGTCACACTTTTATCAACTGTTGAAATGGCTGAAGAATTCGACCCTAGCCTCATTGTGTCCAGGGAATCCCAGCCAGATGGTTCAGTGCGCTTGGTACTTAAAGTGGGTTCCATTGATTGGATTTCGGGTTTCATTATCGCTAGCGGCGGAGATGTATTAGCTCTAGAGCCGCAAGAACTTTGTGAAAACATCACTTTTCGTAGTCAAATTTGGTTGGACCAAGCAAAAGCGAATTAGTGAGATACTTAAGTTAGAGTTTCGACAGGGAGTTAACATGCGCGCACTTTTTGAATCACCAGCCGGGTTATTGCTTTTACTTTTGGTTATTGTACTTTTTGGTGCCAAGAAGATGCCAGATGCCGCTCGTAGTTTGGGGCGCTCCATTCGGATTTTCAAGTCAGAAATGGACACGCCAAATTCAGACAAGAAAGGTTCTGCACCAGGAACTTCGCCAGATAGTGCAAGTAAAGATTCCATTTAATTAGCCCATGGCACAGTTGGCACAGGATGCGCAAGCTCAGGGGATGACTTTAGCTGCGCATTTAAGAGAGTTGCGATCACGCTTAGTTAAATCGGCTTTGGCAGTTCTGATTGCAACGGTATCTGTTTGGAATCAGTTTCCTCATTTTTTTGATTTGATTCGAAGGCCTTTTGAGCAGGTCACCGAAACGTTTCCAAGCGCGATTCTGGCACTCACTGGGGTGACAAGCGGTTTCTCACTTCAACTACGTGTTTCACTCGCTGTCGCCATGGTTGTCTCAAGTCCGATTTGGCTCTATCAACTTTGGCGCTTTATCTCCCCAGGCCTTCATCGCAATGAGCGAAAGTGGGCATACGCGTTTACTTTGGTAGCAGTTCCTCTTTTTGTCTCGGGAATTGCTTTGGCTTACGCGGTAATGCCAAAAATGCTTGAAGTATTGTTCACATTCACTCCAAATGATGTTTCAAATGTAACAAGTGTTGATAGTTACCTGAGTTTTTTCTTTCACTTAACGCTTTTCTTCGGTATCGGTTTCCTGCTGCCTTTGGTTTTGGTAATGCTGAACATAGTTGGGATTCTGAGTAGTAAAACGCTTTTGAATTCATGGCGTTGGGTAATTTTGGGCAGTTTTGTTTTTGGCGCTGTTGCAACACCAAGTGGTGATCCACTAGGCATGACATTTGTCGCAATCCCCATGATGCTGCTTTCGCTCGTGGCATTAGGAATTACGTTCCTGAATGATCGACGAAAAGCACGCAAATCAAACCGTACGGGAACCCAGCAATGGGACGATGGGAAACAATCCCCGATAAATTAGCCACTCTATGTTTTGCATTTCATGCACGATAGCGGCAAACGATAGCGAGTGTGGCAGGTCAGTTAACGAGTTACATCGTAACCTTGATACATGACAACTTCTCCTGCCGAGCGTTTTGCGGCAGCCAAAGCACGAGTGAGTGAAAGTAAGTCATTTTTAGGAAGTTTCAGAGAATCTTTACCTTTTGAAATGGACCCATTTCAACTCGAGGGTTGTCGCGCGATTCAGAGCGGGCAGGGGGTTTTGGTAGCAGCACCAACGAGTGCAGGCAAAACAGTCGTAGGCCAATTCGCTGTCTACACCGCCCTGAGTCAACAATCCAGATGTTTCTACACGACCCCGATTAAAGCGTTATCCAATCAAAAGTTTGCTGAATTTGTTCAGATTTATGGTGCTGAGAATGTTGGTTT
>CAIVPQ010000166.1 GCA_903907835.1 uncultured Actinomycetes bacterium | reverse complement strand
G
The DNA here is from genome assembly GCA_903907835.1 of uncultured Actinomycetes bacterium. Lineage (GTDB taxonomy): Bacteria > Actinomycetota > Actinomycetes > S36-B12 > UBA5976 > UBA5976. The sequence continues at coordinate 5,229 of CAIVPQ010000166.1, read as the reverse complement.
CACATGATCTGTCTGGCATCGCGCAACAAATTTTACAAAACGAGGCGCGATGCCAAGAGGTAAAACTAATTACTATTGATGGTCCTGCAGGCTCAGGTAAAACCACCCTGGCCAAAGAACTATCGACCTATCTTGATGACTGCCCAATCATCTCAATGGACGACCTTTATGACGGTTGGCGAAATGCCTTAAAGCCGCAACTTTGGCAAAGAATATATGATCAAATTCTTGAACCATTTTTGCTAGATAATCCCGCGCAAATACAGAATTTTGACTGGGCATTAAACCAATTTACAAACTGGGTTACTGTTCCAGTTCCCGCGAACCTCATTATTGAAGGTGTTGGCGCAAGTCATCCTTTTATTGCAAACTGCAGCGTGTTAAACATTTGGATTGAGGCCGACCAGGATTTGCTTCTTGATCGTGTGCTGAGACGTGATGGTGAACAGATACGTGACGAAATGGTGAAATGGCAGGTGGCCGAAAAAGCCTATTTTGATGAATACTCAATTAAGCAGAATGCAGACCTACATTTAATTGGGATGTGACTACCAAGGAACTATTTGTTGATCTTCCCAAAGCAAGCCAGTTTGAGTCTGTTCATCATGATTTCGAGTTGCTAGCCAAACAATAGTTTCGGCGCCCTCTTCGGCGCTCCTTGGCGCATCTGGACCACCCATGTCAGTGCGTGAATGATTAGGACACATCGCATCTACAAGTATTCCTCGGCGACCTTGCCCAAGTTCGGTTGCCAAATTTTTAGTTAAGGCGTTAACCGCACTTTTGGATATTCGATAAGGAGCTAAACCACCAGCAAGTCCAGGACCGCTGAATCGTCCCAAGCATGCTGACACATTGATTATGCGTCCAGAGCGACGGGTAACCATTTGTGGACCGATGACCGAGATTGTGTTGAAAGTGCCATCAAGATTTGCGCCTAGAACTCGTTTCCACTCAGTCGCACTCGTGCGCAGAGTTTTTGCAGTGCGTTCGCTCATGACACCTGCTGAATTAATCAAGATGTCGGCATTCAGCGCCAACTGGTTTTGGTTGAAAGTCTCTGCGACAGAGTCCGAGTCTGCTAAATCAACGGCAAAGCCGGAAGCCTTAAAACCCATTCCAGTCAAGGAATTTACTGCTGAATCCACAGACTGTTGTGACTTGCTGACTAGGACGACCTGTGCCCCTAAAGAACCTAGTTTGCTCGCAGCGGCAAACCCAATACCGCGCGAACCACCCGTAATGACTGCAATTCGATTTGTCAGATCCGATGACCAAGTTGTTTCCACATTGGCAAGCCTGCCCTATGCAAACCACTCATGCACGTCCAAAGCCGAGGCCTAAGACCGATACGCTTAGAGAAGACAAACTTGCAAGGAAGGTCGCTATCGGTGTCTGGTCAGGCGAATAACCCGTTCGGAGCCAATGACTGGCTCGTCGATGAACTATATGAACAGTATCTCGAGGACAAAGAATCAGTAGATTCCGCTTGGTGGGAGTTTTTTGCCGACTACCAGCCGACGGAGTACTCACCCATTGCTAAGAAAAACGTGACCGAAGTTAGCCGACCGCAAGTTCCTGCATCTGTCGCGCAACCTGCAATCGTTCCAACTCCAGCAATCGTTGAAGAATTGCCGCCAGTTGAATCCAGTAAGCAGGCAGTGACAACTCGTGATACTCCAACTGTTCCTACTCCAGCGACAAAGCTTTCGCCAGGTCAAGCCCCTGAAAGACTCAAGGGAACAGCGGCCCGGGTAGTAACTAACATGCAAGAAAGTTTGTCAATCCCGACTGCTACAAGTGTTCGCGCAGTGCCAGCAAAACTCATGGTTGACAATCGCATTGTCATCAACAATCACCTTGCGCGTGGTCGTGGTGGCAAGGTTAGTTTCACACACATAATTGGTTTTGCCTTAGTTCGTGCGCTTGCCGACATGATGGATATGAATGTCTCCTACGAAGAGATTGACGGAAAGCCTGCGGTACTAAAACATCCGCATGTAGGCCTTGGACTGGCGATTGACTTACCGAAGGACGATGGTACTCGCCAGCTACTCGTGCCATGCATTAAAGCGGCAGACACCATGGATTTCGCCTCATTCTGGTCTACCTACGAGGACATGGTTCGCAAAGCTCGTACTGGGAAATTAACAGTCGAAGATTTTCAAGGCACAACCTTAACGCTGACTAATCCTGGGACATTAGGGACAGTTCACTCTGTTCCAAGACTTATGCGTGGTCAGGCCGCAATTATTGGTGTCGGCGCGATGGATTATCCCGCCGAATGGCAAGGTGCATCTGATGTCGTTCTGGCCAAGAATGCCGTCAGCAAAATCTTGACCTTGACCAGCACATACGACCATCGAGTTATTCAGGGTGCACAATCTGGAGACTACTTACGTCGAGTTCATCAACTTTTACTGGGTGAATCTAATTTCTATGAGGATATTTTCCGCGCCCTTAGAATCCCCTACGAGCCAATCCACTGGGCCAAGGACATCGCTACAAATCACGCAGACATGCTTGATAAGACAGCGCGTGTTCAAGAAATGATTCACGCATTCCGAGTTCGTGGACACTTAATGGCTGACATTGATCCGCTCGAATATCACCAGCGTTCTCATCCAGATCTAGACATTTCAAATCACGGGCTAACGCTTTGGGATCTAGATCGAGAATTCGCTACTGGTGGATTTGGTGGAAAACCTTTTGCTAAATTGCGCGAAATTCTGGGAATCCTGCGAGATGCATACTGTCGTACTTCAGGTATCGAATACATGCACCTTCAAGATCCTGAACAACGTCGCTGGATACAGGCTCAAGTGGAACAACCACATGCCAAGACTGATCGCGACGAGCAGCTAAGGATCCTGCGCAAGCTAAATGAAGCTGAAGCCTTTGAATCCTTCTTACAAACAAAATTTGTAGGACAGAAACGTTTCAGCCTCGAAGGTGGTGAGAGCACCATCCCAATGCTTGACGAAATGCTTGGCGAGGCTGCCCGCGACGGTCTCGATGAGGTTTGTATTGGTATGCCCCATCGTGGACGCTTGAATGTCTTGGCAAACATTGCCGGCAAAGGATACGAACGAATTTTCAATGAGTTTGAAGGACACTACGGCAAAGAATCAGTGCATGGTTCTGGCGATGTCAAGTACCACCTAGGAACTCAAGGCACATACACAAGCAGCACCGGTGACACAGTTGGTGTTTATCTGGCCGCAAACCCCTCGCATCTTGAAGCAGTCAATCCTGTACTTGAAGGCATAGTGCGCGCTAAGCAAGATTTACTTGGGGTCAAAGATAAGTTCTCAGTACTGCCAATTCTTATGCATGGCGATGCTGCGTTTGCCGGACAAGGCGTTGTCACCGAAACTTTGCAATTCAGCCAACTTCAGGGTTACCGAGTTGGTGGCACCATCCACTTAGTCATCAACAATCAGGTGGGCTTCACGACGTCGCCTCGCTATAGCCGCTCGAGTGTTTACGCCACTGACGTTGCACGCACAATTCAAGCACCGATTTTTCACGTCAATGGCGATGATCCTGAAGCTGTTATCCGCATCTCAAAAATGGCTTATGCGTTCAGACAAGAATTCAACAAAGACGTGGTCATTGATTTAGTTTGCTACCGACGCCGCGGACATAATGAAGCAGACGATCCCAGCCTGACTCAACCACTTATGTATGAAATCATCGACCAAAAACGCTCTGTCCGAAAGCTTTACACCGAGTCATTGATTGGTCGTGGAGACATCAGTGTTACAGAAGCTGAAGATGCCCTAAAGCACTACCAAGATGAACTCGAACGAGTTTTCCAATCCACCAAGGCATTGCCCGCCGACAGTTTTAGTGCCTACTCGCCAGAGGTTTTGGAATACGGCGAGCAAAGCCTACTTCCGCAACAACCGACTATGGATGTTGATACCTCTATTTCGACAGCCACAATTGAACGTGTGGTTGCAAGTCAACTTCAGGTGCCTGATGGCTTCACCATCCATCCTCGATTGGTCCCACAATTGCAGCGACGAGCTGAAATGGTCGCAAGCGGCACCATCGATTGGGGAATGGGTGAAGCACTCGCATTAGGTTCTTTGCTAACCGAAGGTCGAACTATTCGACTCACTGGACAAGACACTCGGCGCGGAACTTTCGGGCATCGCCACGCAGTCATCGTTGATAGAAATACGGGATGGCAATACAAGCCGCTTAAGACCTGTTACGAAGGCGATGCCAAACTATTCGTCTATGACTCGTTGCTTAGCGAATTTGCTGCAATGGGATTTGAGTATGGCTATTCGGTTGCTCGCCCAGAAGCTCTCGTTATGTGGGAAGCCCAATTCGGTGACTTTGCTAATGGTGCGCAAACGATTATTGATGAATTCATTTCCGCTGGAGAACAAAAATGGGCTCAAAAGAGCAATCTAGTTTTGCTACTTCCCCATGGCTATGAAGGCCAAGGTCCTGATCACTCTTCCGCTCGAGTTGAGCGCTTCTTGCAACTATGCGCCCAAGAGAACATGTCGGTGGCCATGCCTTCAACACCAGCTTCCTACTTCCACCTACTTCGCTGGCAAGCGCTCTCACATTTAGCACGGCCATTGATTGTCTTTACGCCGAAATCACTTTTGCGAGCAAAATTTGCCACTTCCTCAGTTTCAGATTTCACCGAAGGCACATTCACCTCAACTATTGGCGATAAGACTGTTAATCCAGATGAAGTTACTACGGTCTTACTCTGTGCTGGAAAGGTCTACTACGACCTCGTAGCAGAGCGCACACGCACTGGAAGAAAGGATGTAGCGATTGTTCGAGTTGAGCGCTTTTATCCACTTCCGGCTTTAACTTTGCCACCTGAACTGGCTCGTTATAGGAATGTGGCGACAATCAAGTGGGTTCAAGAAGAACCAGCGAATCAAGGTGCCTGGAGTTTTATGGCCATGAATCTGCCTGCGCTAATCAACCACTCAATTCGCGGGGTATCTCGACCTGCCTCATCATCTCCAGCAGTGGGCTCACACCACCGCCATGAACTAGAGCAAGCTGCACTCGTGCAACAGGCATTCAGTTAGGGACATTATGTACTTCACAGATCGCGGCATTGAAGAATTGGAAAACCGTCGAGGCGACGAAGAAGTTTCTTTCATTTGGCTTGGCGCTCGTTTACGAGAATTTGTGGATGCAAATCCCGATTTTGAAATCCCAGTGGAGCGACTTGCTACTTGGTTG
>CAIVPQ010000165.1 GCA_903907835.1 uncultured Actinomycetes bacterium | reverse complement strand
TTTCAAGAGAGCCTTGATCTCAACATCTTTCACCGGACTGCGCTGCATCGCCGATAGGTAATCTTCTTTATCAACTTGATTCCAATCCACGACAAGCTGAAGCCCGCGTTTTAGCATCAAATCAAGCCAAATGCGTGTCGCCCGTCCATTCCCCTCACGAAAAGGATGCGCCACGTTCATTTCGACATACTTCTCGACAATTTCGTCAAAGGTGCCTTGGGGCATCGTATCTATATGGTTGAGGGATGCTTCCAGATACATCAACGGCGCAAAGCGAAAATTCCCCTTGGCAATGTTGACATCGCGGATATTGCCAGCGAACGCATAAACATCCGAGAACAAGTAGCGGTGTATAAACGCCAAACCTGCAAATGTGCCGACATCCACCTTCTCAATGTCGCCCGTATCGAAGAGCTGTTTTGCTCGTTGTTTGCTAAGGCGCTCTTCCGCTTTTGCAAGCTCGACCTGGTTTGTGATGTTTAGTTTGTTTACCCGGATCATGCGTCAACGTACTCCGTATTACGTTCCAAGGCTCATGTGAAGCTGCGATTTGATTCGAAGACAAAGCGGTGCTGGCAATGAGAAGTTTCGTCCCGATAGACGAATAGTACGACAATCTACGGTCCAATTGTAGCAGTATGGGTTGTGGGTTTTGTCGGGCAGAAACATGAACCAGAACAGATGCTTGATCGACCATTGCACAGATTCGTAAGTGCTATTAGAGTCAAGTGAATCACCGTATCCAGCATGGGTCTAGGTCCATCAAACCGAGACAAATCCACCGTCTAAACAATTGGTGTCAAAGTACATTCGCTTGACACCGGTTTGACACCAATTCCCCCAATTTAGATGTAAAGACACTCGTTGACTGCATGGTTTCCTGACATTTCCATAGGCTAAACGGGCATTTTAGATGGTGGAGGGCTTACCACAATACTTACCACAACTGTGGAAGTTGAGCGGAATGCGAAACAGCAGGTCAGGCCCTTTTTCCGCTAACAATCAGTGTTGTCTGGTGATGTGGTGTTTTCAATTTTAGCCGAACCAGGATGGAGGCCATCAATGAGCAGCTTTTCCATTTGCTCCATCACCTCTCCTTTTGCTTGGAATTCGACTGGGCGTAGATATCCAAAGTACTCAAGATGTCAGCGTGTCCAAGTGAGGCATAGACGACCACGTGTCATGGAACAGCACGGTACTGGCGGGTATGTTAGAATCGAGCACTCCCATAAATTACAGGCTCTTCCGATGGGAAAAATTTCGTGTTACAGGGTGTAAGTATGAAATACGTCGGGCCCATTGTCGCGGTGGTCGCCACGATGACTCCTATTGCAACTCTTGCAATCGTGTGCCCGGATGCATCCGCATCGCAGGTTGCGAAAGTCCAACAAAAAGCGACCAAAAAACCTGTAGCAACCACAACATTCACCACAGCTGTCGTTCCATTTTTAACTAAGTATTGCATTCCATGCCATGGCCCAACAGTCTCCAAAGGTGGCATCACACTGCATGACATCAGCCGTAACCTAGCCGTAGGCAAGGATATGGACCTTTGGAATTTGGTACTCAAACAGCTCGTTTTGTCTGAAATGCCTCCATCCAAGGAAAAGCAACCTCTGGTTACTGATGTCAGCAAGGTCATTGACTGGATTAATGCTGAACTGAACAAATCAGGCAATGCAGCAAGCCTTTATCAAAAGCTTGAGCATCCCGATTATGGCAATTTAGTGAGCCATGACAAGCTGTTCAGCGGCGAGATCAAGACGAAGCCATTTTCTCCCGCACGGTTATGGAGAACCAGTCCAAATGTGTTTGACAACATTAAGTCCAACTATGGCGGCGATGCTCGAAGCATCAGACAACCTTTCCTTGTAGAAGACAGGAAAGGCATCAAAGAGTATGCCAACCTGTTGTTTGCTGATTCAGCCGTTGTTGATGTCCTCCTCGCGAATGCCGGCTATTGCGCAGATCAGCTCATACAAAAGGAACGCCTCTATAGGGACATCGCGTCGCAACCGAATGCACCCAATCCAGACCAATTAGAAGCTGCCGCGTCGCAACATTTTAAAAAGGTTGTCTTTCGTGATCCCACGAAAGATGAGTTGACAAAATACGCCGGTCTATTCAACTCTTCAGCAAAAGATGGTGGAAATTCTGAAGCCTTACGAGTGATGCTGATGGCGATTATGATGCATCCCGAATCGGTCTACAGAGTTGAAATCGGCCTCGGCGAACTGGATGCAGCTGGTCGCCGGATGCTGTCATCCACCGAGCTCGCCTTCGCCATTTCGTATGCCCTAACAGATCAACGCCCGGACCGTATTCTCCTTCAGGCCGCAGAATCTGGGAAACTAAAGACCAAAGAGGATGTCCGCGCACAAGTCTCTCGGATGCTCGAGGATGAATCCCT
>CAIVPQ010000164.1 GCA_903907835.1 uncultured Actinomycetes bacterium | reverse complement strand
TTTCCCACGCCCCGTTCCTGGGTAACGCTGTCACAAGTAAGTGCTTGGGTGACGGCTGCTGGACTGAGTGAAAGTGTCCGGCGCATGGTTGTCCGAGGATGCATTGGACCTGGCGCTAGCGCCGAGTACCTCACGTATAGAAATAATCTAGATCTACCGCGACCTGAAGACTTACTGGCTAAGACAACTTTTAAGGTGCCTAAGCGCGCGGATCAGGTCTTTGTGATGGGTGCCGGTGTCCTTAATGCAATCCGAAACGACAATTCACCGCAAAGATGGGATGCCGCAGGAGAAGTACTCGAATGCCTGGCAACAAATGGCCATCCTGACATTGCGGTTAGCCTAGCTCGAGAATGGCTTGACCTCATTCCTAAATCCAAGGATCCGAATAATCCGATTTTGCCCAATCCCCTAGTCATGACAGCGCTCGTTCCTTTGATGCTCGAAGCAAAAATGATTTAATGATTGAATCAGCAAGCACCAAAACGGCTAATCTATCTGGAGTCCAAGATCCGAGCGAACATGCGCGCTTGAAGGTTTTGGCTTCACGCATTACGTTGGAAAATAACTGGCCATACCTTGCCTCAATAGCCTTTGCTCTTCGCCTAGTTGAGACCTCATCCGACGATTTACCCACAATGGCTGTCGATAACGGATTACGTTTGTACTACAACGTGGATTTTGTTGAATCTCTAGAGCCAGAAGAACTCGCCACAGTGTTGCTACATGAGTGTATGCACGTAATTTTGAGACATGGCGACAGATACGCTGAACTTCAAAATGCTGGGTACTACGAACAGTTTTCAAGTGCTCCTGCTTACCACAGGCTGATTTGGAACTACGCGGGAGATTGCAGTATCAATGAGACCTTGGACGAGATGGATGTCATCTGGCCCAAATCGTCGCCTCCACTTCGCTATTCCCTTTTCCGCAAAGCTGGGCTGACAGCCAAAGACATAACCGAAACTTCGTTCTTCAAAATTCTGGAATGGGATAAAGAATTTTTAGCAACTGGAAATCCGCAAGATTCAAAATTGAATCTGCCTTGCGATTGTGGTTCTATCTCAGATGGAGAAAATCGGGGATTTGAAATCCTTGTTGATGATGAAGATGCCCCTGGCGCAGACACTCTAGAACGAGATCGACTCAGAGACAAAGTAGCAAGTGACATAACTCAGCACGCAAGTACGGGAAGCATCCCAAAGGGACTCGAAAGGTGGGCACAAGCACATCTGGATCCGAAGATTGACTGGCGTCGTCAACTTGCAGTTCGCATTAGACAAGCGGTAGCGAACGTTACTGGGCGACGCGACTACTCATACATGAGACCATCTCGTCGCCAAGATGCGATCCGCGCGACTGGAAGTTCAGTAATTTTGCCGGCGATGCGACAGCCAGCTCCCCCACGAATTGCAATAGTCGCTGACACAAGTGGCAGCATCAGCAACAACGAACTAAATCAATTTCTAGCGGAGATCAAGGGCATGCTGAACGCTGTCGGCATAGGTCAGGGGATGTCAATAATCCCTTGCGACGCAAAGGCTTATCCAGCAATCAAGATCCGGTCACGCTCTTCAATCATCGATATCAATTTCCAAGGTGGTGGCGGGACAAACATGATTTCGGGTATCGATGCAGCCATGAGCATGCGACCCTTACCTCAAATCGTCATAATTCTCACTGACGGCTACACCCCCTGGCCCGAGGCCAAGCCGAAGGGCTGCGATCATTTTATTGCTGCCCTCACGGACGAAAAGACTAAGCAATCGCTTCCACATTGGATTACGGCTGTCTCACTAGCCGACTAGTGGAACAGCCATATGGGTTTGTTCTAGGTAGCTCTTCGCTTAACTGTCTTTAGTCTTAACTTTGCAATTGCGCGATATGGCGCCGGTGCGAACATGTTTTCCAAAACGGCTGTTCTTACTTCATCATCGCTGTCATTTGCCAGAATATTCCAATCATTTTCTGAAGCATTAGATTCGCATAGATGCGCAAATGTTTTGCGAACTAAGGGTGCCGGGTCCAGAGTTATTTTCTCGATGACAGCCCTGTCCTGGCACACCTTTGAAACTCTTCGGACCAGCGCAACTCTAACCTCAACATTTTTGGATTTTAGGATCGCTTGGCATTGATCCAACGGCGTGTTAAAACTAATCGCGGCATACATCAGCGGATCCACTGGATTCGAGAGCTTTGGCAAACCTGCAACATTAACTAATGACCCAATAACTAGATCAAATGGCGCAGTTGTATCCGATGCCAAGTAAAGCCATTCAAGGTAATGGGATTTTTTCGAGTTAGACAGATAATCAATTAGTTCAGTTCGATCCTGCGGTAGTTCTATTGCCTTGGGAGGCAGAATCGGACGGACTGTTGCATCCAACTCCACTTCATGCACAACCGGGGCATGCAAAAGTTGACGCAAATAAGGAGTAAGGCTTGGATTATTTCGCAGGGCCAAGTGCACCCACCGACTTTCATCCTTAGCCAACCTACGCAGAACTCGTGCTGGCGTTCGGGGATTACCTGCAACATTTCGCCGAACACCTTCATCACCGTCTGAGGCTAACTCGCCGAGTCTTTCAATCGAAATGCGAGTGCTAGCTGCACAAGCCTTACGTACAGAGAAATGTTCATCGAAAGAAAGTCTTTCTAGTTCTTCAATTGGCAGGGAATCATTACTCGCAATCACTCGGCGAGTGTCATTGTTGGCGGAATAGGCCAAAGCTCTAATGATGTCTGGTGGCAGGGCAGTATTTTGAGCAACAGCTACTTGAACATCGTATTCATCATCCTGGCGAAAAAACTCAACTTTTTCTTCAATGGACTGCGCGGATCCCAACTCAACAACTTCTGGGTCTCGCCATTCTTTATTCAGAATCATCATCACTAAAGTGTGGACTGGCGTCATCGGGTTGCACGCTACGCCAAGTCGGACTTTGGCATTTCCATCATTGGAAAGGTACGTCAAAATCTGGGTTGGACAACTATGGTTGGCGGCGAGGAGACGACGCAATTCGTCATTTTGGGTTGTTGAAATGACATCTGCCAATGTGACCTGGCGCGAGTCAATCTCGGTGGGATTTCCTGCTTCCAGAGGACTTTCCCTAATAATGTCTGCCTTCTTGTCTTTTCTCACACTATCCCTCGCCCAAAAGAGAATTGATCAACTTCTAATTAATGAATCATTCGATTTTTATTGGTAATCTTGTTTTCCTATTATGGCCTTGGGCTAAGACAGATAAATTCGCAACACTTCACAAGGCTCCCAATAGCCTCTCGAATACGCTCAGGGCGCAATTTGATAACGACTCGCCCACACGATCTAGGTTGCCCAAAATATGTCTCACAGTGGGTGTAGATTCTCATCTCCCACCAGATTCATAAATGCAACAAAACTGGCAGATTTTTGGACCGTTCTTCGGGCCAAATCTGCCTGTAATTCCCCATCTATAAGTACGAATAATGCGAAGTGAAGGAACAACATGAGTGACGAGCACAGCAAATCAGATCAAGAACTTTGGGATGACCTTGAGGGTACGAATGGTTTTGAACGAGCGATGATTCTCATGCACCTTCAATCCCACAAAGCCCATGCTGGGCAATTCGACAAATGTCTTGCAATCACCCTTGAAGCTGCCGACCTTTTCCTCGCCAGTGGGCGTCAGCGCGAATATGCTGATGCTTTGATGCGCATCGGTCATTGCCATGCCAGTCTGGGCAATAAAGAGGATGCCTTAACCCATTTGATGAAAGCGCGTGACATCGCCGAGTTACATTCCGAAGGTGATGAAATAGCCATGGTCGAAGACTTCCTGGCTCAATCACTCATAGAAAACAGGAAATTTGACGAAGCAATCACGCATTTTGATGCGGCGGAACGCCTCTGGGATGCTGAGAGTAATGGCGCTGGTGCTGCTGCATCTGCATGCGCGAGATCCTCGCTACACCTGCAAAGAGGTCAGTATTCCCTTGCGCTAGCAGCGCTTGATCGAGCAAATGACTACCTCTGCGGAACGCATGACATGTATCGATTTGTTGATATTGAAAGGCGAATCTCGACAGTTCATTTACGAAATGACAATCCAGATGCCGCAGTATTTCATGCGCGAAAGGCAATGTCACTCGCGAAAAATTGTGCTTGTCCTAATTGCCTGCCACAAGCCCAACTATCAATGGGAATTGCATTATCCCGCACTCACGCACGAGATGAAGCGCGCCGCTATCTCAACATAGCTAGGAAAGCTTTTCATGCGGAAAATAAGCCTGCTTGGGAGGCTCGAGCCAAAGCCAACCTGGGACACATGCTGATTGAGGAGGGCTCGAATGAAGCTTGGGAAATAATTGACGAATGTCACACTGTCTTTGAAAAATTGGGCTGGGGATTAGCGCTCGGCTGCATGCTAGAACTTCTGGCCAAAAATGCCATAAATAGTAGCGATTACTTCCTTGCCGAAGAATACCTAGATGCTGCGATTTCCCTCGTTCATCAAGAAGGTGACATGGCGTACGCCAATAAATTCATCCTGACTTTAACAAAAGTTGAACTCATGAAATCCCAGCCAGACGAAGCTCTGAAATGCCTTAATCGACTGGACACTTCCGAAGAACTTTCACAAAAAAAGCGCCTGGAAATCCTAGAAGTACGAGTCAGGGCGCTGATTGGGTTGTCTCGATTGAGTGAGGCACGCAAGCTACTGCGAGATGAATTATCAACCCTCCCATTGGGTTGCCTTCCCGAGTTGGAGGCTCCGTTGAGAGAACTAATGGCCGAGAGTTTAGCTCCGGTAGACACCACAGCAGCAATTCGTGAAAACATGAAAGCAATCAGGCTCTATTTAGCGATTGGGAACACTGAATACGCGGGGATTTTGGCGGCAAGAGACTTCGCCCCAAAGAAATCCACAGCCAATAGATTGCAGGAATTCGAGGACAATCCCCTTGTGTTTGAAAATGTCGATGATGCCTTACTAGATAATCCCATCAATGATGAGGTGCAAGAAGCAAAACTTTTACTCGATTCAAAAGTTAATTTCGAATTGCGATCCAAAGATGACGACGAGGGTGTCGCATAAAGGATCCTCACGCGTAGTCAGGAGACATTGTCACTCCCGGGGACTTAGCAAATTTAGAGCCTGACAAATATGTCCGACCTCACCTGCACAATGTCAGACATGACATAACAAGGATTTAGAAAGTAGCGATCAGCCGCTCGGCAGGCTATTCGGCAACCACGCATATTCCGCACGGTGCCCCCACGCGAAGATTCGCCCAAAAATTGGTAAGAGCGAAAGGCAAGACATTGAGTAATCCAAATATTTTTGACAACCCCGAAAATGACGCATGCTTTCAAGAAAAGATCAATATTTACAACCTAAGTCAATACCATAATCGCATCCGCGATGGCTACATTAGTCTAAAACAAACTTACCAGAACTCAATCAG
>CAIVPQ010000163.1 GCA_903907835.1 uncultured Actinomycetes bacterium | reverse complement strand
TTCATGACGCCAAGATCCATAGTCGAAATATTGTTTCGCCAAAGCACGCAAAGAGCTGCGCGGATGATATGTGACATACAAATTTGGATTAAACCAAATCAATCCACCAGTTGATCGGATGCGAAAATTCATCTCCCAATCTTGGGCGCGTGTAAACGCAGGGTCATAGCCGCCAACACGTTCTAACGCGCTTCGTTGGAAAACTCCAAGATAAACAGTTTCTGCAGGACCTGGATTTCCGCCAACATGAAACGAGGAAGAGCCAACTCCCAGCGGACTAGTCATAGCAGTTGCGACCGCACGTTGAAATGGAGTTGAGCCCTGTGCGCCCATAATTCCACCGACATTATCTGCCCCAGTTTCAAGGAGTGTTTCAACTGCAGACTTGATGTATCCCGGTGAGAGTTCGCTATGTGCATCGACCCGCACGATGATAGGTTCCGTTGTCGCAGCGATTGCAGCATTTAGCGCGTCAGGTGTTCTGCCAGTTGGATTTGCGACGATAGCGACTCTCGGGTTGTCCCGAACAATCTGATCAGCGACCTCTTGAGTGCGATCAGACGATGGACCAATCGCGAGAACAACTTTGAAATCGATTGGATAGTCCTGCGCCAAAATCGATGCCACAGCAGATTGTAGGTGGCTTTGTTCATTGAGCACAGGCATAACCACTGCAACCTCAGGCCAACTCAGCATTTCTACACCTTACTCCAGCCCCATTAGAATGTTAGGCATGGCAAACCTCTCTGTTATCGGTACCGGATACCTTGGCTTAACGCACGCAGCTTGCATGGCAAGTCTGGGTCATAACGTTATTGCCTTCGATATTGATAAAAACAAACTTGAAAGTCTCGCAAACGGACTCGTGCCATTTCACGAACCTGGCTTAGATCCAATCCTGAGTGAACAAATCGCGAACGGTCGATTGAAATTTACTGATTCTATGAAGGATGTGGCCGATCAGGCAGATGTGCATTTTGTTTGTGTGGGAACACCTCAATCTGCCTACTCGGAAGCAGCTGATCTCACCCAAGTGCGCAGCGCTATTGAGTCACTAGCCGAGCACATCACCCGACCGACTCTAGTAGTTGGTAAATCCACAGTTCCAGTTGGAACCGCTCAATGGGTGGCCGACACATTAGTGGCGAATTCCTCTGTTGGTAATGATGCTCACTTAGTTTGGAATCCTGAATTTCTGCGCGAAGGTTTTGCAGTCAAAGACACTTTGCATCCAGATCGAATAGTCCTTGGGGTAGCACATCAAAGTGATGTAAAAACTTTAGAGGATGTCTATGCAGCCCCATTGGCTGAAGGTACTCCCCTAGTTGTAACCGATTACCCAACTGCTGAATTGGTAAAGGTTGCAGCAAATGCATTCCTAGCAACCAAGATTTCTTTCATCAACGCTTTCGCTGACCTTTGCGATGTAGCCGGCGCTAATGTCACAGTGTTGGCCGATGCGATTGGTCACGATACTCGAATTGGTCGTCGATTTTTAAATGCTGGTGTTGGGTTTGGCGGCGGTTGCCTACCCAAGGACATCCGCGCGTTACAGGCTCGGGCCGCTGAACTTGGTGTAGCAGATCGTTTTGACTTCCTGCGGGCTGTAGATCAAATCAACTTGTCACGACGTTCTCAGGTTGTTGACCTCACCCAAGAGCTTCTTGGTGGCAGCTTTGAAGGCAAAAAAATTGCAGTACTCGGCGCCGCATTCAAACCGGATAGCGATGACATTCGCGATTCACCTGCACTTTCCATTGCGGGCATCCTTGATGAGCGTGGCGCTAATGTCGTTGTGCATGATCCAGAAGCATTACCGAATGTCAGGGTGCGCTATCCGCATTTAGCTACCGCAAACGATGTGACCGAAGCGTTAACGGGCGCTGATATTGTTTTGCACTTAACCGAATGGAAGCAATACCGCGAATTAGATCCAACCCAAATCAAGGCGCTGGTAAAGTCGGCAATCGTGCTAGACGGCCGCAATGTCCTTGATTTAACATCTTGGCAGAATGCTGGTTGGCGCGTTACTTACCTTGGGAGACCTGGTTCTTCAAACGCTCAGTAAGCGCATCGCCTTTATCTATAGCACTCTGGCGAAGTTCTACCTGAAAATCAATTAATTTTGTGCGAACGGTTTTTGCTAATTCATCAGTTCCGCTTGCGATTATGCGAGCAGCAAGAAGCCCGGCGTTTCGAGCATTACCAATTCCAACCGTCGCAACTGGAACACCTGCAGGCATTTGCACAATAGAAAGCAACGAATCTAGGCCTTCGAGATTTGAAAGCGGAACTGGCACACCAACCACAGGCAAAGTTGTTATTGAAGCAACCATGCCAGGCAGATGCGCTGCGCCACCAGCCCCCGCGATGATTACCCTAAGTCCAGCATCTATCGCTTCCTTGGCGTAGGTCACCATATCCTCCGGCATTCGGTGTGCTGAAACCACGGCAGGCCCAACTTCAATACCCAGTTCGCCAAGAACATCAGCGGCCGCCTGCATAGTCGGCCAATCTGAATCACTTCCCATGATGATCCCAACGACTGCGTAATTATTCATTGATTACTCCTGTGAGATAGTCAGCTGCGTGCTGTGCTCGTTGACGCAAATCGTCGATGTTAGAACCCACTGCATTGACGTGGCCAATCTTGCGACCAGGTTTTACGTCTTTGCCGTATAGATGAACCTTAATGCCAGGATCTCGTGCCATCACATGGCGAAATGCACCTTGCAGATCATCTACATCTTGGCCAAGAAGATTAACCATTACTGTGATGGGAGATGTCATCGCCGGGGATCCAAGTGGCCAATCTAAAACTGCCCGCAGGTGATTTTCAAATTGGCTAGTAACTGAACCGTCCATCGACCAATGTCCAGAATTATGGGGGCGCATGGCGAGTTCGTTTACAAGCATTTGCGATCCCGTATCAAAAAGTTCAACTGCCAACATCCCTGTTACACATAAGAGATCAGCAATCCGAATTGCGATTTCTTGGGCCTGCGCTGCTCGTTCTGGCGATAGATCTGGACATGGCGCAATTACTTCCGTGCAAATCCCGTCTGTCTGAGTCGATTGCACAATTGGGTACGCTACACATTGACCATGAGGGCTGCGGGCTACTTGAGCAGCAACCTCGCGGACAAAGGGAACGCATTGTTCAGCCAGAACAGCAATCC
>CAIVPQ010000162.1 GCA_903907835.1 uncultured Actinomycetes bacterium | reverse complement strand
GGCACTTCATACTCGTTCGTGCTTCGCACTTATGATGCGGATTCTGTACTTAATGAATCCGAAGTTATTGCCAGCACAAAGGTGCTTCCAACACCTAAGGCTGCTTCGGGATTGGCCGTGGCACTGGTTAAGAAAGTTGCGACACTAACCTGGGTTTCTTCAGTGGCTCAGATTACGAACAAGGCCGCGCTACCGACATATAGCGTGACGCTAAATGGCAAGGTTGTTAAGTGCAAGATTGATGCAGCAACGCCATCATGCGCCCTTGGCAAAATTTTGGGAACAGCAAAGTATTCGGCAAAGGTCACTGCCACATTAGGTACAAAAACTGCTGTATCGAAAGAGTTCAAGTTCACGGCAAAATCAGTTGCGAAGGTCGGATTCTTGACTTCGAAGCTGACCACAAGTGGCGCAACGCTTACTTGGCAGGATCTTCCAAAGATGAAGGCAAGTGCAATTTCGGTGGCAGTTTCGCCAAAGGCCACTGGTTGCAAACCAGTGGCTGCCACTGCCAAGAATTGTGCCCTAACTGCGTTGGTCCCGGGAACTTCTTACACCGCCACAGTGACTATTAAGCATAAGAAGGGTGCGGCCACAAAGATTGTCCGCAACTTTGTTGCTCCCCCAGCATTATCGGCGCCTGCGGATCTTGATGTGCAACTAACCGGCGAGAACCAAGCTCGTGTTTGGATTACTCCAGGCTTTGATTCAGCCGGAAGTAGCTACGTGTGTTCAGCAACTAATAAAGCACTAAGCATTACTTATGATGCGTCAACTACAAGTTGCTTGATTTCAAACATATATTCCGCAACTGTTGCTGATGTTTCAGTTTATGCAAAGAACGGTGCAAGCAAGAGTTCGCCAAGTTCCGTTACTTGGACAGCTCCGACAGCCCCTAAAGCGGTTACTGATTTGGAGGCGTCTATTAAAGCAGGATTTGTCACCGTGTCTTGGCTACCAAGCACCACTGGTAATCAGAAAATAACTGGCTACCGAATCAGTTCAGAGAAATCAGCTTCGGTTGTTGTGGATGCAACCACCTTCAGCAGAAAGATTGCTGTTACTGGGGTAACCCCTGGATCTGATGTGACATTTACTGTGGTGGCCTTGAGTCAAGTTGGTAATGGTGCCACTGCAAATGTGGTTGCCACGGCACTTGCCCTACCATCCTCTGTGGATTCGGACTCTATTTTAGGTGACTGGACTAGTTCAACTTCGGCCACAATTTCTTGGCAGGGCATTGAGGCGGATGCTGACTATGAAGTAAGTATTTCCAGTTTCGGTAGTAGCGTCACGAAGGTTTGCCAGACTCATGCAACAGCATGTTTGCTAACCGAGTTGTCCAAGAATGAGGACTACACGATTACAATTAATGCGATAAATGCAGCGGGGTCCACGACTAGCACTTCGGTTGTGTGGCATCAAGGTGCATCCAATGATGATTCAGAGATGACGAATCCATAGCAATTGACTCAAAATGAATGGTGGGTCCGGGGGAAATCCTTAGGCCCACCATTTTTATCTAATCTCAAACTTCCATGTCGCAAGTTCTATCAAATATTCTTGGACTACTGGCCATTCACCAAATAAAGGAATGTAGCCGCATGATTTCTATTTCGGGCCCCTATTCGCTCATAGAGCTTTGAGGTCTCAACGCGAATTGTTCCCAAACTCAAGTGCATCATGTCGGCCAATTCTTGATTGGTTAAACCATCAGCGATACCTTGCAGAATAACTTTTTGCCTGTCGGACAAACTTAATCCGGCGACATCACGTACCTCAGTCATTCGGTGAGTGTTCTGAAGTCCGAATCCATTTTCTGTATGGTTTTGTTCATTTGTTCTCGCAAAATTATGGTGAATGAATTCGGCGGCCACCCGCAGAAACATAACAACCTCTTCTGAAATTAGTTGCTCCTTAGGTGCGTGTGAACTGAAAACCAGAAGTCCATCTTGATGATCCCTATCTCCCAGTGCGAGGCAGAAAGTAGAGCCAAATCCAGCAACCGCTTCTTCTAATGCCTTCCATTCCGGATTGGCGCTTAATAGGTGCACCAAATCCTCATTGTCACCAAGGCCTTCCCCCGAAAGACTTTCTGGCGTCCTTGAAATAACATCAGGTAACTCAGCAATGGCCTGGAAATCTTGATGTCCACAACTTGTAACCAATTCCCAATTCATTTTTTGCGAAAGGGAAAAATACGCAATAGACGCATCTAATCCACGAATGAGTGGATGGCTCGATGCCCAGCGTAGGAGAGGTGTTACTGACGCTCCAATGTTTGGAATTCTTAGCAAGGAATGGACTTCATCCAAAAATAATTTGTTTGTATTCTGTTCAATTTTCACAAATGTTTCCTATCTTCAGTCAAAATCCAATGGACTCTGGGGGCGGGGCTGATAGTTTGATTTTGTATCACTAAATTCTTTTAAACAACATGTTTTAAAAACTTTAACCATTTATGGCTCATATATGCCTATATTGCGAGAGTGCTAGCACTCTTGCAATTGGAATGGCTTCAATTGGATTTCACATTTTCATTACTCCTTTGTCATTTGGTGTTGTTGCTACACAAAGATATCTCGAAATCTAGATATTTGTTGCTTTAATGCACCATAAATGAGGATGAGACCGTTTTTTTCAATATTGAGATGTCTTTTTGCAACATATCAATTTAATAAACGGGTCATAAGTGTTGAAATTGCTAGTTAGCTACATCTCGCCTTTTGAAAAGTACAGCGGCCAAAACAGCGCCGATGAGTATGTAAATTCCTGCCACACCTAGCGCTCTGCTATATGCGTTGCTGAGTGAACCGCCCATGGCTACAACGCCCAACTGCATACCTGGTAGCCATTTATCCGCATTCTTTACGACAGCACTTAGGAGATTTTCCACAATTAGCAACCAAATTACGCCAATGGAAATAGCCGTAATTGGAGAGCGTAAGAGCAGCCCCAGAATCATTCCAAGGGTTCCAAAACCAATAGTTGCAAGGAGAGCATTCGCAAGCGCATGAACTATTGCTGATTTGCCGTCCAGTGAAGTCCACAACACAGTAGACACTTTGGCATCTGACGCTAAGGCGAATGACAAACCGATGCTTATGGCTGCGGAAGTTAAAACAATTAGGAAGGCAAAGATACTCATCGCTACGTACTTACCTAACAGGATCTTCATTCGACTGGGTTCGCGAAGAAGCAGGTTGCGCAAAGTTCCATATGTGTACTCTTGCGCTGTTTGAGCCGCGAATACACAAAGTGCTATCACGCCAAGCAAAGTTGCTGCACTCTGAAAACTGTAAACAACCCCATCAGGCAGGGAAAGTTGCTTTGCGCTCACTCGGATACCTTCACGACCGTTACCAGATGGTGAATCGATCAATAAATACAACAAAGATGTTGTTAGTGCAGTCAAACCCATGGCGGCTGCCAAAGTAGGTAAAGCCAAAGTAGGACGACGAAGTTTGCGAGCTTCGGCTCTAAGGACCTTTATCACGCTTGTCCCCCAGTCATGTCGAAAAATGTTTCTTCCAGTGTTGGCAGCATTGGAGTCAAGGATTGCAAGGTTATTCCCGCAGCAAAAGCTAACCGATTAATCTCGGAACTGAAATGTTCTGGCACTAAGACATACAACAAACCGTCTTTCACTTCGACAGTGTGACCTGCCGATCTGATTACTGCTACAAGGCGGTCTGAATCAGTTTCAAACTCTGGCTTAACTAAAATTTGTGATTGCTGGGCTTCGAGTAAATCAGAAATGAGTCCAGAGAAAATTACATTACCTTCGCGCAACATAACTAGATATTCGCTGATCATCTCCAATTCGCTTAATAGATGCGAAGACACAAAGACTGTGGTGCCGTTTTCGGCGAGTTCGCGTAACAACGTCCGGATCTCATGGATCCCTGCCGGATCCAATCCGTTGGTCGGCTCATCTAAAATCAGCAATTGTGGATTTGGCAGAAGCGCAGCGGCGATGCCCAGTCGCTGCTTCATACCCAAGGAATAGTTTTTGAATTTAGAATTTCCTCGACCAGTCAAGCCGACTGTATCGATTAATTCCTTAACTCTGCTACCTGGAAATCCGCCTAGAGTTGCCAAAACATGCAGGTTTTCTTCCCCAGAAAGTGCCGGGTAAAAAGCTGGACCCTCAATCATTGCGCCAACTTGGGAAAGGTATTTTTCTGGTCTGTCAATCTCGTGCCCGAGTACAGTTGCAGATCCAAAAGTTGGCTTTATTAGACCTAAAAGCATTCGAATTGTTGTAGTTTTGCCCGAACCATTTGGCCCAACAAATCCACAAATTGCGCCAAGTGGAACTTCGAAGGTTGCATTTGAGACCGCAACTTGCTCGTCATACTTCTTAGTCAAGTTGGAAACCGTTATTGCTATTTCATGCACCACTAAAGCCTAACTCTTTTGCATAGTAGCAATTCGAGATTCTCTTATTTAGGGCACACGAAACTGACTAAAGTTCGTCAATGATGTGGCGATTTGCCCGATCAAAAGTGAGATAGTTCCATGTCCAATCGGCCATAGTGCCAATCTTGTTTCGACCACCCAACAAATAGAAAATGTGCAACCATAACCAAGCCAGCCACGCCAAAGGTCCCGAAAGCCTGAAGTTTTTTACTTGAACTACAGCCTTGTGGCGTCCAATTGTCGCCATTGAACCCTTATCGCGGTAAACGAATTTCTGCGCCAATCCACCAGAACCGATTGACTTAATCTGCTTTGCCACCCATTTTCCCTGTTGTAATGCGACTGGCGCGACCATTGGATACATCCGACCTTCATCATCAACAGCGCCACCAACATCGCCAATTGCCCAGACGTTTGGATGTCCAGCGACTTGCAACGTGGAATCTACAACAATGCGCTCGCGTTCGATTGGAAGATTCAAGTTGTGAATAACCGGGGCTCCCTTAACGCCCGCTGCCCAAATAGTAATTGGTGATGCGATTGTGGTGTCATCCCCCAGAACAATCTCACTGGAAGTGACTTCCTTAACCGCAGTATCGACCAAAACTTCTACTCCAAGTTTTTCAAGGTCTAATTTTGTCCGCGCTGAAAGCCTCGGATCGAACGAAGGTAAAATTCGCGGGCCTGCTTCAATCAAACGTACGTGCATTCTGGCAGCGACCCGTGGCTCGTCATTTTTTAGCGGTCCTCTAATGAGTTCAGCGATAGCGCCAGCCATTTCCACACCTGTAGGCCCACCACCAACAACAGTCAATTCGCAGGTTGACTCGTCGGCAACTCGACACAAGCGCTCAAACTCACGCATAACCGTCGCACGAATTGTTAAAGCTTCATGCACGCTCTTCATGCCAAGGGTGTTTTCAGCAACTCCCGCAACACCAAAATCTGCCGTAGCAGAACCTAGCGCAACAATCAGGTGGTCAAATTCAATCACTTGACCACTATCAAGAGTGACCGATTGATTTTCGTGGTCTACCGACACAGGCGAGCCCATGGAAAATTTCACGCCAGTTCCTCGCAACGCACCTCGAATTGGGTACGCAACGTGATCAGCGGCAAGTCCAGCAGTTGAAACTTGATACAACAGCGGCAAAAAAGTCTGGAAATTATGGCGATCAACGAGCATTACATCTGCATACTTATGCAGGGATTTCGCAGCCGTTAGACCACCAAAACCAGCTCCAAGAATTACTACACGAGGCCTAGACAAACTGTTTCCTCCATTTGGTTATCTGTAAAGCCTAGCGTTTATTAAGAATTTAGCATCATGTTTCGCATCAGCGATGGTTTTGTGATGCCTTCTCCTAAGGTAGTGGTTATGCAGGCACAAACAAGCAGATACATTTCTGTACATCATGACTTGGTAAAACCAGTTATGAATCTTGGTCCGCTCCTAATTCTGCCCGTTATTTTATTTTCTGTTGTAACTCAGACGACTGCTTTTTCGCAAACGATTCCTTCATGGACTATTGCATTCGCGGTGATTGCGTTGGCACTAGGCACTCCACATGGCGCAGTTGATGACTTGGTTTTAACGAGAAAAACTCCGGTCAAAACCTTGATCAAATTAGCGATAATCTACACATCTATTGCGACTCTGGCCGCAAGCGCAATCTTGTGGAAACCCGCAACTATGTTTCTTGCTGTTTTAGTAATGACTATCTGGCACTTTGGCACTGGAGATGTCGAAGCGGCATCGGAATTGATTGGCCTCAAAGTCAGCCGTGGATTCAAATATTGGATTCATGTGATCGCTGCTGGAAGCGTTCCGGTTATGTTGCC
This sequence comes from uncultured Actinomycetes bacterium, assembly GCA_903907835.1. Lineage (GTDB taxonomy): Bacteria > Actinomycetota > Actinomycetes > S36-B12 > UBA5976 > UBA5976. Next base: position 3,952 of record CAIVPQ010000162.1, on the reverse strand, counting down.
TTTAACGTCACCGGCGGCAATCTCGACCTTGAATAGCATTCAGCCCAAACTTGCTCAGGCTTTTTCGCCTAGTACAACAAGTAACGTTCGAACAGCTGTCCTGGTCGTCGCCCTTGTGTCGTTAATCTTTCACCTCCTGGATTCCAACACAAGAGGAGCAATCGAGTTGAGTGCCTTGATCGCACTCGGCCTAGTGGTAGCACCATTGCTTGCGTTCGCGACTTACTTCACGTTTTGGCACGCAACGAGACATACAGCCAGACTTGCCTTGAGTGCTCATGGAAAAGTGACACGAGCATCCATAACAAAAGTATTCGTTCACGGCCTCCCCGCTTTAGTGGCAGTCAGTGCAGTCCTAATCTGGCTCTTGACCAGGGATTCCCTACTGTCGTCCATGCACCAATGGCTTTGGCTGGGTTTGGCAATCACTTGGGGGTTGACTGTGCCACACATGATTGCTGTTGCATATTTCGATAGAAATTCTCGAAATAGGTTGAGGCTCTAATGATTGAACCTGTTCTGATCCGTGAATTATCACCTTTCGAACATGCCGTACTCGTATTGATGTGCGCTGGGAATTCAAATGCCGCAATTGCTAGATATACCGCTCATTCTTCAAAAGTAATTGAGAACACGATTAGTAGAAGTGCTCGCGCGTTTGGGATAACCTCCGATGTCGATAACAACATTCGAATAAGTCTGGCGCTGGCGTATCGGTGCAGATTTGGCGACGAAGCCGGAAACAACTTTGGTCATGAATGTGAATGTGCGGAAATTGGGTTAGACCACAAATGCCATTTGCATCCAAAAGATTAGATCCTTTAAACACAATTAGCGCAATGACCTAATTTAGGATGCAGCCTGATTAGCTTTCTGCTTATCTAGCTTCTTAGCGGCCGCCGTAATGTTACGAACCATTGAGCCAAAAACAAAGCCATGAAATGGCCATACTGAGAACCAATAAAGATGCCCTAACAATCCCTTTGGATGGTAGGTCGCATGTTGGTGATATTCAACTTCACCATTTTCATCCTGACGAACTTCTAAATCGAGCCAAGCAAGTCCAGGCATCTTCATCTCTGCACGCAAACGCAATAACTTTCCACGCTGGCATTCTTCGACACGCCAAAAATCAACAATCTCGCCCACCAACAAATTCTTGGGATTTCTGCGTCCTCTTCTAAGGCCTGGCCCGCCGAAAATCCGATCGATTAAACCTCGAGTTTCCCAAGCAAGCGGAAATGAGTACCAGCCGTTCTCTCCACCTACTCCCTCAATCACTTCCCAAAGTGACTCTGCCGTCGCATTGGCAATCGCCACGCGATCATCCGTGTAGAGAGAACCACCAGCCCAGTCAGGGTCGGTGGGCAAGGGATCACTTGGCGCACCGTCAACAGAAGCTGAGGACCAGCGAGAGGTGACATTGGCTTGCTTAACTCTTTGTAGAGCCAATTCCACAGCCTGTTCAAAACTCAATAATCCCTCAGGTGGATCAGGGATGAACTTCTTAATGTCATCCTCAACACAAATGACTTCCGATTTCAAACTATCGACGAGTGGACGCGCAATATGTGCAGGCACAGGTGTAACCAGACCAACCCAGCGACTAGACAGCTTCGGGGACAAGATGTTAATCGGCAAAATAATGCGGCGGCGTAAACCAGCCACTTTTGCATAGCCCTGCATCATTTGTTCGTAGGTCAATACATCAGGGCCACCGATATCGAATGAACGATTGATCTCCTTGGGAATTTCAATTGCCTCTGTTAGATACCGCAGGACATCTCTAATCGCAATCGGCTGAATCCTGGTGCGAACCCAGCGTGGCGTAATCATTGCTGGCAGACGTTCAGTTATGTATCGCAACATTTCAAAGGACAAACTGCCAGAACCAATAATCACCGCGGCACCAAAGGCAATAGTGGGCACCCCTGATTTAAGGAGAATTTCGCCAACTTCGGCGCGTGACCTCAAGTGAGCAGAGAGTTTTTCATCATTTTGCAATCCACCCAAGTAGATGATTCGGGATACGCCTTGATTCTTGGCCGCCTTGGCAAAAATATGTGCTGTATCTCGCTCTATTTTTTCGAAATCACCGCTACTTCCGATTGCATGTATCAAATAGAAGGCAGCACTAACTCCTTCGAGTGCCTTGCTTACCGTACCCTCGTCTTCGGCATCTCCAGCTACTATTTCTACTTGATCACGCCATGGGTGTTGCGCTACGCGCTCGGGATGGCGCACCAAGACTCTTACTGAATATCCTTGTGCCAAAAGTCGAGGGACCAATCGTCCACCGACATATCCTGTGGCACCTGTAACCAGAATCAATTTACTCATAAGGCAATCTTGTTTGCATTTTCTAATTCTTTCTCGTCAATAACAAAATCTGGAAAAATCATTTTTTCTTCAATCTTTAAACATCGTCCAACGGAAATAAGCAACCAAACAATCTGGCTAAAAATTAAAGTCCGTTCAAGTAAGCCCATCCAATAACTATCAGTCCACCATGCGGCCAAGAAAGTTAGTCCCACTATGGCAAGCACAACTGTTGCAGTCCAGGCGCCTTTTGCGGTCAATACCCACGGAGCTTGATGGTGCTTGCTGATTGAAAAAACCGGCCAAAGGCACAAAGAAATAAGTACTACCCCGGCCATGAATGTATGCCAGTTCGAATCAGCTAAGACATGCGGTACTGGGAAGGCTGCAACGCCAATAACGCCCAATCCCCCAATACCAAGAACTAATCGTCCTGGTTTGGCAGCAGATTTGAATCCGTATGCAGTCACTAATTGGCAGACCGCAATAATCAAGATAACCACGGTCATCATGTCGCGAGTGGGTGCATTCCGAGCAGCCAGGGAACTCAAAGTTTGCTGCATTGGACTAAAAGTTGTCCATGACATTTGAGCGCTGATTAATCCCGCAAAAAGCACTAAGCCCGCGATTAAGGTCGCATAAAATGCGTGGGGCTTTGATTCGGACACAAGAAGAGTCTAAACATGTTTATGACATTGCGCTTGTATGCAGCACCTCCCAGAAAGAGTCCTCTATCCTTAATTAATAAGGCGCAAGCGCAATTGTCTACCACTAATTTTGCAGAAAGACTTCCAAATGACTCAAAAAAACACCCCTAAACAGGTCACCGCAGCGAGCACATGCTTTCTCGCTTCCGTTTGGATAGTGGCAATCGCAAGCATTCCGAGCGCAACTAGTTATCGCGAGCAGCTTGATGCAGGGAAAGCACCTAAAGATATCGTTACGCTTACAGACTCTGTATCCATAATCACGTTTATTGCTTCTATCGGCGCATTGCTAATCACGAGTCGCTGGCTTTTTGAACGTTACGACCAACAGATTGCCGCAAACCCTGGATCAATTCGATTATCCCGTCGGTGGGTCATCTGGTCCTGGATTGTTCCAGTGGTCTCGCTTTGGTTTCCTAAATTGATTATTGACGACATCCTCAAGGGCAAGGAAAAAGCCGGTTACGTATCGACAGAGCAAAAGGAAGCATCGCCTGTTAATGAAACGCGAACCTGGTGGTCTTGTTTTGTGCTTTACAGCCTTATGTCTAATTTGAAAACTGTATGGGTGCTGCTACCAACAGCAGGCGAAGTGCCAATCCGCCCTGAAATTGAACTCGCGAGTGCTTGCATTTTGACTGCTTCATACACGGTGTGGGTTCGGATTGTTAATCGAATTGGCTAATTGCGAAATTTTCTTGAAATCAAGTCCCTGACTTAGATGCGAATTCACCCGCACTCAACTACATTGAAATCATGACAACTCATATAGGTGCCAACCGTGGCGACATAGCCGAAACAATTCTTTTGCCGGGTGATCCATTACGTGCGCAATGGATTGCAGAAAACATCTTCGAGTCACCCGTGCGTTACAACACTGTGCGCAATATGTTTGGATTCACTGGGACGTATAAGGGCCATAGAGT
>CAIVPQ010000161.1 GCA_903907835.1 uncultured Actinomycetes bacterium | reverse complement strand
TTATTGCAGGTGTTGGTGTTGAAGATGTTGCTGCCGATCTAATCGAAGCAATTGAAAGCGCTGATTTTGTAGTCAGCCTTGAAACTCGTCACTCTGCAGTAACTGAAAGAGCAGATGTTGTTTTACCAGTTGCAGTTGTAACTGAGAAGAGTGGCACTTTCCGCAACTGGGAAGGTCGCGACCGTGCTTTTGATACGGTGGCCGCTGTGCCAGGATCCATCAGCGATGCCGCAGTTCTTGAAGAACTTGCAGAGCAGATGGGTGCAACTTTGACGGTAACTGACTTCTGGGCGACGGCCACTAAGCCAACACTTGTTGCCAGCGACAATGACAGCGTTTCGCTTGGAGCAGGTCAAGCAATTTTGAGTTCATGGCGCCACCTGCTCGACAAGGGCACATTGCAAGAAGGCGAACCATTCCTGGCGGCCACTTCTCGTGTTGGTGTTATCCGAGTTAGCCCAGCAACTGCTGCCAACTTGAATCTAATTGATGGCGCAACTGCCACTGTTACTCATGCTGATGCAACAGCCAGCGCTCCAGTGATTGTTACTGCCAACATGGCCGATGGCGTTGTTTGGTTGCCAGCAAATACCGAAGGCACTGCTCTTAATCTGCCTTCAGGAACATGTGTCACTGTCACCCCAGGAGGTGTTGCATGAGTACTTCCATTCGTGCCGAAGCCGTAGGCGATTTATCGCTATTCGGAATTGACAACATTTGGGTTATTTTGGTCAAGGTACTGGGCATCTTCGTGATCATGGTTGTAATGACCTTGCTGACTATTTGGGCAGAACGACGCATAGTTGGTCGAATGCAGATGCGTATTGGACCAAACCGCGTTGGCCCATTTGGATTGTTACAGTCTTTGATGGACGGCATCAAGTTGGCACTTAAAGAAGAAATCATTCCAAAGGGTGTGCACATTGCGGTGTATTGCATCGCTCCCGTTGTTTCAGCAACTACAGCATTCCTAACTTTTGCCGTAATTCCACTTGGTCCAACAGTCTCGATTTTTGGCCAACAAACTCCATTGCAACTAACTGACTTCCCGGTCTCAGTGCTCTATGTATTGGCGATTGCCTCAATCGGCATCTATGGCATTGTGCTAGCCGGCTGGGCATCTGGATCTACATACCCACTACTTGGTGGCCTTCGTTCTAGTGCGCAGATGATTAGTTACGAAATCGCTATGGGTTTGTCGTTTGTTGCGGTTTTCCTTTACGCATCTTCAATGTCTACTTCTCAGATTGTGGCAGCCCAAGAAAAAGTTTGGTACGTAGTGCTCTTGCTACCATCATTCATTATTTACACCACCGCAATGGTCGGGGAAACCAACCGAGCACCATTTGATCTTCCTGAAGCCGAAGGCGAACTAGTTGGTGGATTCCACACGGAATATTCATCTTTGAAGTTCGCCCTGTTTTTCTTGGCTGAGTATGTGAACATGGTGACGGTTTCCGCAATGGCAACAACTTTGTTCCTTGGTGGTTGGCGTGCACCTTGGCCAATCTCAATTTGGTCCGGCGCAAATGTCGGCTGGTGGCCAATGCTTTGGTTCTTCGGCAAAGTATTTGCCTTCTTGTTTATCTTCATCTGGCTACGCGGAACTTTGCCACGTATGCGTTACGACCAATTCATGAAGTTTGGTTGGAAAGTACTTATCCCAACTTCCATCGTTTGGATCATGATCGTGGCCGTTGCTCGTTACCTACGCAACTCAGGTGGCCTTGATTCGCAGACACTATTGATTTGTGCTGGGGTAGTTCTGCTTGTCGGAGTTGCTATTTCTTATGCGCTGGAAATCCGTAAAAAGAAGAGTGACGAACTGCAAGAACAAGCAGAAATCGAAGCTGCTAATGAGGAATTCAACCCATACGCGGGCGGATTCCCCGTTCCACCAATGCCAGGTCAAACTGCACAAGTTTCACGACATGTTCCGGTAACCGTGCCGGCTACTCCTATTAATCCAGGTCAGGAGCAGTAATGCCAGAGTTGCCACAAATTATCCGCGGATTTGGCGTCACATTCTTATCAATGTTCAAGAAAGTGACTACCGAGCAGTATCCAGAAGAGCGCGACAAGTATCCACCAAAGCCGCGCTTCCATGGCCGTCACCAACTAAACCGTCACCCCGATGGTTTAGAAAAGTGCATTGGTTGTGAACTTTGTGCTTGGGCTTGTCCAGCCGATGCTATTTATGTTGAAGGCGCAGACAACACCGAAGAAGAGCGTTTCTCACCAGGTGAACGCTATGGTCGCGTGTACCAGATCAACTACTTGCGCTGCATCCTTTGCGGGCTTTGCATTGAAGCATGTCCAACGCGTGCGCTAACTATGACAAATGAATATGAGTTGGCTGATAATTCTCGTGCGAGTTTGATTTTTACTAAAGAAGATTTGCTTGCCCCGCTTCTTGCTGGCATGACCGAAGCTCCACATGATATGGCGCCAGGTACTACTGCACAGGATTACTACGAAGGCACAGTCACAGGTCATATTCACGCAGAAAAGACTGATGACTAATGAATGGTGAAAGTGTAATTTTCTGGGTGACTGCTATCTTCGCGATTGTTGGCGCGGTTGGCATGATCGCATCTCGTAAGGCAGTCCACAGTGCGCTTTGGGTGGCTTTCACCATGGTGAATCTGGCAATTTTGTATTTCTCACTTGAAGCGCCATTTCTCGGGACAACACAGATTGTTGTTTACACCGGCGCTGTGATGATGCTTTTCCTTTTCGTGCTCATGATTGTCGGTGTTGATTCAAGTGATTCACTCCTAGAAACAATCAAGGGACAGCGAATACTTGCAATCCTTTTCGCTTTTGCTTTCGGTGGAATGCTGGTCGCTGGTATCACAAGCAATGGACCAGCAAAGGTTGTTGGCTTAGCGGCGGCCAACACTGAAAGTGGCGGCAACATGCAGGGGCTTTCACAACTTATTTTCGGTAAGTATTTACTTGCTTTCGAAGTAACATCAGCATTGTTGATTAC
>CAIVPQ010000160.1 GCA_903907835.1 uncultured Actinomycetes bacterium | reverse complement strand
TTTACGACTGAGTACACAGCCACAGAGGAACCTAACGCCCCAACAGTCACTGCAACAGTTAGCTCCGCGCGAGAAAGAATCACAATTAACTGGGCTGCTAGTGAGAATTCTGATGCCGTAACCGGTTGGCGAGTAGATACAGGCGAGTTGACTGTAGATGGGGCTGGCACTTGCACATTTTGGGATGAAAGTTTTGATGACGATACTCAAGAGACCATTTACACAGATACCGGAGAGTCGCTGGATCTGAACGAAACATCATGCTTTATTCCAAATGATAATTACGATTCGTCTGCAGCCTATTCAATTGTTGTCACGCCTATTTACGGTGATTCATCTCTAGCCGGTCCATTTGGCGCAACATTCATTGGTGCAAAATCTTCAGCAACTCCGGGCTTTGTTACTGATTTCAGTGTGGCGACCTCTGGCGCAAAAGCAGCAAAAGTATCGTGGAAAGTTCTTGGAATGACTGGAGCGCCGGCAATTACATCCCAGACCGTTAGCGCATTTGACCCTGAAGACACCAGCGATGAGCCAAAGGTCTTGGATAAGTGCCTACTGCTTAAAACAACGGATCGCACCTGCACGCTCACTAAGCTCGTTGCAGGCAAAAACTACTTAGTTGTCGTGACCGTTGAGAATGAAAATGGCCCAGTTGATAGCACCGCTTATCCATGGAGTTTTTACACTCATCCAGTTCCGCCTGACGCGCCAACAGATTTCACCGCAACTGATTACGGAACTGAATTGGTTTTCGATTGGAATCCAGGTTGGAATGGTGGCTCAGCTCTAACTAAATACACTTTGACCGAAGTTGGATCAAACACGCCCGTTTGTGGGACCATTCCTGGCACCGCAATCTCTTGCGTATTCAAGGGAACTAGTCTGACCAAATCCGAGTACAACTTTGAGTTGATAGCTTCAAATGGGGCAAGCTTCAGCGAGCCAGTCACAACAGAATTTTTCCCGGTATTTCCTGAAGCAGTCTCTGATATTGCTGTATCCATTACTGGCGAAACAACTGCAGATGTTATGTGGACTTCAGCATTAGATGCGGCCTCATATCAAGTTACAGTTAATGGCAAGGTAGTCGTATGTCCAGAGATTGAAGAGCCGGAGCTTGAAGATGTGGGTCAACAAATTGATCCCGATGTTGAACCAGTTGAAGAGCCGACCTCAGACCAAAACATCTGCACTATTTCAGATTTAGTTTCCAAAAGGACCTACACAATTGGCGTGCAGTCTGTTCGCTGGAATGCCGAATCTGCGATTACCACTACTTCATATGTTCACCCATCGGGTCCTACAGTTGGAGTAAGTGTTTATGAAATTGGCGCGAATGGTCGATCCGCAATACTCGAGACAATCGTTGTCAACGAGAACAATAATCTTGCGACCTCGTACGTAATCACAACTCAAAATCTGGCCGATGATTCAATTCTGGACACTCGGGATTGCCCAGAAACACTTTGTGTAATTGAGGGGCTTTTACCTGGAAACAAGTACAGGTTCTCTGTGGTTGCGACAAACATAGCTGGCTCTTCAACACCGCAGTCCGTCATCGCAACTATGCCAAGTGCGCCATCATTTCCCGAAAAAGTTAGGGTTGAAGCAACGGCCCCGGACACTGCTCGGGTTACGTGGAACAATGTGAAACGTGCTGCATCATATGTAGTTTCTGTCACTAATAATGGTCAGACTCAAACATACGAAACTCAGGAAAATTCAATCAGCATTGATGTGGCAAGCGCACAGACTTACTCGATCTCTGTCGCAGCAATTAACGCCGTTGGTAAAGGTCCAGAATCAGCCACAATCGATTACACGCATCCGCTTGCACCAGTTGCTCCAACAGCAATCCGCGCATTTAGCGAGTCGCTG
>CAIVPQ010000159.1 GCA_903907835.1 uncultured Actinomycetes bacterium | reverse complement strand
GGCCTTTGCCTAAGCTCCCCCGGTTGGACTCGAACCAACAACCGTTCGATTAACAGTCGAATGCTCTGCCAATTGAGCTACAGGGGATTGAATGGCTCACCAATACTAACAAAGAGCGGGCAAACTTCCTACTCGCGCTCTCATATTCCAAATGTTGCCTGCAAGTGTCCCAAAACTTTACCGACTTCTAGGGTTCCTTCAGGTGTGCTTGCAAGCTCGGCATCATCAGCCACAGTCGTCCAACTAACACCCTTTTTATTACGTCGAGCGATAAACCTAACTCGGCCCACACCGGTTATTTCCTCAACTTGATCAACAACAACAGCCGCAGTGACTCGATCACGCACAGCAATAGGCACAAGACCAGGTGTAATAAGTTCAAAAACTAGTTGCTTAGGCGGCTCGCTCTGTTCGGATTGGACCACCACAAATAACTCAGGTGGTTCCCATCTGGCTTGTAAGGCGAAATCCCAAGGAATTACCTTCGCTGAAGACTCATCGATGCTAACAAGGGATTCGTCAGTTACTGCAACAAAACCCGTTACTGTTTGCGCCCAAGCCAGCAAACGTTCCTTATTTGGAATTAACTCGCTAAGAGTGTTTGGGATCGGGTCCTTGCGGCCAAAAAATCTCATGCTTGATCCCCTACGGCAAACTCGCGCATGTCACGTCGGTACTTTTCCAGAGAAAGTAAATCTGAAAGAAGTTGAGATTGTTCCTGGGCATCGTTGCCGTCCTCGGCACGATTAAGTGCACCCTTGATTTCGGCAATGCGCCGTCCGGCATCCATCTCTAAGAGGCGGGCAAGTACCGCTTGCACATAACGCTGGTCGGGAGCATCTAACGGCAATGGCTCAACAGCCATTGCTCGAATGTGTGACCTGACCTCATCACTAGGCGCAACTGCAAGCACAGCGGATACCCAGTCACTCGATGTAGTGAATTCCAGCGGATTGCCTGCGCTAACACAAGTTGCAAAAACTGTGGCGGCAACCGGGATAGTGAAAACGGATTCCTCTAATGATTCAAACCAGGCGCCGACAAGTTGAGGGGCCTGCAGCACGCATTTGAGTGCCTCGCGCTCAACCAATCCTGCTTGACTTCCTGCGGGCGCAGAAACTCGCGCTGTTGAAGCGCTCTGGTTGCTCGTTGTCTTGCGGTTTGAGATGCCGGATTCGGATAGCAACGCTGATTCACTCATGCCAAGCCAACCAGACACCGTCCGTACATATTCTGGACGAAGCGCAGGGTCTTTTATTCCAGCCAGTATCGGAGCAACCGCACGCATCGCAGCCACACGCCCCTCGGCAGTGTCTAAGTCAAAATCGGAAATCGTTGATCGCATTACATACTCAAAAAGAGGAATTCGATTATCGACTAAAGCCTGAACTGCTGATGCACCACTACGTAAACGCAAATCGCACGGATCAAGACCGTTTGGTTCAATTGCAACAAATGTAGAGGCAACAAACTTTTGGTCCTCCCCGAATGCCTTGATTGCCGCTTTACGTCCAGCCGCATCGCCATCGAATGTGAAAATAACTTGAGCGTGATTATTGTCATCGTCCATCAAAATACGACGCAAAATTTTCACATGGTCAGCGCCAAAGGCAGTGCCACAAGTTGCCACGGCAGTTGTAATCCCAGCCATGTGGCAAGCCATTACATCGGTATAACCCTCAACAACTACTGCCTGGTGCTGCTTGGCCATTTCTCGGCGGGCAAGGTCGATGCCATATAAAACTTGAGACTTTTTATAGATTGGAGATTCTGGGGTATTTAAGTATTTAGGACCTTGATCCGATTCACTAAGTTTTCGAGCCCCAAAGCCAATTGGGTCACCACCAGAATCGCGAATTGGCCACATCAATCTGTCACGGAAGCGATCATATGCTCCACGTTGGCCAGATACGGCAAGGCCACTTGCCAACATTTCTTCATCTGTAAAACCACGTGAGCGCAGGTGCGTGCGCAGACCGTCCCATCCAGCTGGCGAATACCCAACACCAAATGTCAACCAAGACTCTGGCTCGAAACCTCGTTCGATTAAGAAGGCCCGAGCATGTTCGGCTTGGGGGCTCTGCAATTGTTGTTGATAAAACGCGCTTGCAACTTTATGTGCTTCAACGAGTCGAGTGCGTTGTCCTTGCTGATTTGAACCACCACCACCTGGACCATCTTCATAACGAAGAACGATTCCATATTTCCCGGCAAGTTTTTCCACTGCTTCAGTAAATGAAAGTGCATCAATCTTGCGCACAAAGGTTATTACGTCACCGCCCTCGCCACATGAGAAGCAATGGTAAAGACCCTTGCTGGGAGTGACGTTGAAAGAAGGTGAGCGTTCGTCGTGGAATGGGCATAGACCCTTGTAGCTGCCCCCACCAGCGGCTTTGAGGGTTACGGTTTCTCGGACAACCTCCTCGATGCGGGCACGGTCGCGAACCGTCGATACATCCTCTTCGCGAATTCTGCCTGGCACAACCCCAATGTTACGCGTTCACTGCGCCATGCCATTGCACGATACTGACATCTGTCAATGAAGCAACATGATCAATTACTACTCGGGATTTGCCCTGATCACTTGATGCCTGTAGCCATAAATCTTTGTGGAAAGCGTCAAGATGGCGTTCTGGGTCAGCGTTAATTGCCGCAACCAACTCAGTAATCAGTAGCCGTTGTCGGCTATAAAGAGTTTCGGCTCCTTCACGGTTCATCACGAAAAGAGCGGCCATTGCCTTAAGCGCTGTTACTTCATAACGAGCGCTATCAGGCACGATGAGATTGGCCGCATACCTACTTAGTGGATCTGGGCCATACTGTTTACGAGTTTCGGACTGGGCGGCCACACAGAAACGGCCAACAAGGGTGCTGGTGAGGTTCTTGAGGCTTGCTAATGCCCGAGTGGTCCCATCGTAGGTACCTGGCCAGCTTGGCAGCTGGGCCAGCCGCACCAAAGCATCTTCAAGTTCGGCTGCTTGGAACTGCGTGCCATACCATTGGCGCGCAATTTCGATAACCTCACTTCGCCCACTTTGAGAGAGCATGGCATCAATATTCAAGTGACCGCCATAAATCGCATCTTCAATGTCATGGACGCAATAAGAAACATCATCTGACCAATCCATGACTTGAGCTTCAAAACAAGTTTGGTCATCTTCGCGCCCATTACGAACCCAAGTAAACACGTCTATGTCATCGTCGTAAACGCCAAATTTTGTTAATTCTGGTCGTCGAGCCCAAGGGTACTTGGACGCGGCATCGAGGGTGGCCCTAGTGAGATTTAAACCAATTGATTGGTTCGGTCTTGGGCCATCAGGCGCACTAAATGCCTTAGGTTCTAATCGAGTTAAAAGTCGAAATGATTGAGCGTTCCCCTCGAAACCACCAATGTCTGCGGCTAGTTCGTTTAGCGCGGTTTCGCCATTGTGGCCAAAGGGTGGATGCCCAAGGTCATGAGCCAAGCAAGCAGCATCAACTAAATCTGGGTCACAACCCAACGCCGCACCAAGTTCACGGCCTACCTGTGCGCATTCTAGAGAGTGCGTTAAACGAGTGCGTGGAAAGTCATCGAGGCCTGCTTCCATAACTTGGGTCTTAACCCCAAGTCTGCGCAAAGCTGAACTGTGCATCACGCGGGCGCGATCACGGGCAAATTCTGTGCGTTGAACACCTTTGTTCGGCTCGTCAACCCAACGCATAGCGTCAATTGACTCGTAACCAATTAAAGATTTCATCGCAACCGCCTCAAGACCATTTTGCTATCCGCCACTGACACTAAGTTCAGCTTCGCGCACTGTTTCTTGCTCTTCAACGGACATTGATTGCGACAACAACCAGCCCTGCGGAAGGGTTACTCGCCGATCTGGAGTAGTTCTCCCACGTGGTGATTTCGCAATTTCATCTGACAGCAGCTGATCCCGGTCAATTGTGCTAAGCAATTCGTCTAGCTGCGAAAGCGATGAAAGTAAAGATAGGGCTCCCCTAGTTTCACTGCCTGCAACAATCCCTTTTAAATACCAAGCCATGTGCTTGCGCATTTCCTGACAACCACGAAATTCATCACCATTCATTTCAGCAAGTAACTGTGCATGGCGACGCATAAAGTCAACGATGAATCCTGCGTTTGGCTCGCTTGGGATTTGTTCACCCGCAAATGCTGCACGTATTTGGCCAAAAAGCCATGGTCTACCCAAACAACCTCGACCAATCACGACTCCACGAGCGCCGGTATGCGCAATCATTTGTTTAGCATCATTCGCTATCCAAATATCACCGTTGCCTAAAACTGGAGTATCTGGAATGTGTTCCACTAAGCGGGCAATTGCATCCCAATTAGCTTGACCACCGTAATACTGAGCTGCTGTTCTGCCATGAAGGGCAACCCATGTGACCCCAGCTTCGGCCGCGATTTTTCCAGCATCCAAGTAAGTGATGTGGTCATCGTCTATCCCAATACGCATCTTTATTGTTACTGGGACTTTGCCTTGCGCACCCGCTACTGCTGCGTTAACGATTGATGAGAATAAATCGCGCTTCCAAGGCAAGGCACTGCCGCCACCTTTGCGCGTGACTTTAGGAACGGGGCAACCAAAATTCAAATCGACGTGATCTGCCATATCTTCATCGACAAGCATCCGCACTGCATCGCCAACAATTTTTGGATCGACACCATAAAGTTGCGCGCTTCGGATTTCTTCGTCTTCATCAAAAGTAACTAGGTCTATCGTTTCTGGATGTCGCAGCAATAGGGCCTGTGAAGTGGTCATCTCCGCTACATAGATTGTTCCTTGCGTATCCGTTTGCCCGTGAGAGGTACGAATTGCGGTAGACGCTTCTCGACAGACCCGACGAAATGCTCTATTCGTGATTCCAGCCATTGGAGCGAGCTCAATGACTGGATTGGTGGCAAGAAGGTCAGCGAACATCAGCAGCCAACGAGACGCTCGGCCAACCATCCAACGATTGAATCAAGGCCAACACGAACTTGCTCCATAGTGTCTCGATCGCGCACGGTGACCGCGTTATCTTCTAATGTTTCGAAGTCCACCGTGATACAGAATGGCGTACCAATCTCATCCTGGCGGCGATAACGTCGACCAATGGCCCCGGCATCATCGAATTCGATGTTCCAGTTTTTGCGAAGTTCACTCGCTAAATCACGAGCCTTAGGGCTGAGGTCAGCATTACGCGAAAGTGGTAAGACTGCTGCTTTCACAGG
>CAIVPQ010000158.1 GCA_903907835.1 uncultured Actinomycetes bacterium | reverse complement strand
CGCACATGCTTGATACGCCTGCGTGCGAAAACATCATCGAAAAGATGATCACTGATAAGGGCGTTGTTTGGTCTTGGGATAACGTGATTTTGCCGCTGCTAATTCAAGTGGGGCTCAAGTGGGAACAAACTGGCGAAGGTGTTGAAGTCGAGCACATTTTGTCCGAGGCTCTAATCACGCAATTCAAGCGAGTGGCTGCAGCAATCGAAGATCCGCTAAACACCAGACCAGTTGTGCTGGCTTGCGCTCCGCACGAGATGCACATCTTGGCGGTCTACGCGGTGGCTGCCGGCTTGGCCGAACATGGAATCTGTTCTCGAGTGTTAGGTCCGCGTATGCCAGGAGAGGCTTTGGCTATTGCTTGTCGTCGCCTTGGACCAAGTGCCGTTGTCGTATGGTCCCAGACCATGGGAACGGCCGATGCCACCATCTGGCAGTCCTTACACGAACAACGCCCAGCCCCACTGCGCATGGCCGCCGGTCCTGGCTGGGTTGAAGAACTACCAACTGGCATTGTTAAGACGCACGGATTTTCCTCGGCGCTGATTTCCTTGGCAACGGCAGCAGGAGCCAACTAGCCCAGTTTGCTTGCCTGCCTTAGCCACGCATAGGTAGCACAGGGTAGCCTTAGGGTTTCACCCTTGACGAGAGGCAGTAATGACTGAGAGCCTTCCTGAAAAGTTCGCCATGCTGGGTTTGACCTATGACGATGTGCTGCTTTTGCCCGATGCTAGTGAGATTGTGCCCAGTGAGGTCAACACCACTACTCGTTTGACCCGGGAAATCTCCTTACGCATTCCGCTACTTTCATCAGCCATGGACACTGTGACCGAATCCCGTATGGCCATCGCGATGGCGCGCCAAGGTGGCCTAGGAATCCTGCACCGCAACCTGCCGATCCAAGATCAGGCGCAACAAGTTGATTTAGTTAAGCGCAGCGAAGCTGGGATGATCACCAATCCAGTTACTTGTCTGGCCACAAACACTTTGGCTGATGTTGATGCGCTTTGTGCACAATTTCGAATTAGCGGTGTGCCAGTAGTTGATGAAAATCACATCTTGGTTGGCATCGTCACGAACCGCGACTTGCGTTTTGAAGAAGACATGTCGCGTCCGGTGCACGAAGTTATGACTGCGATGCCACTAGTTACTGGAACTCAAGGCATGAGTGGCGATGACGCCTTGTCGTTGTTGCGCCAGCACAAAATTGAAAAACTTCCGCTGGTAGATGGCGCTGGTCGTCTTACCGGCATGATCACGGTTAAGGATTACGTCAAGAGCGATAGATACCCAATGGCGACTAAAGATGGGGCTGGCCGTTTGATGGTTGGCGCTGCTGTTGGTGTTGGCGAAGATGCATACGCTCGGGCGATGGCACTGGTTGAGGCCGGCGCTGATGTGTTGGTCGTTGATACTGCGCATGGTCATCAACGAGGCGTCTTGGACATGGTAGCTCGGATGAAGCGCGAGACTAGTGCGCAAATCATCGGTGGCAACATTGCAACTCGCGCTGGCGCTCAGGCTTTGATTGATGCTGGCGCTGATGCAGTCAAGGTTGGCGTCGGTCCTGGTTCAATTTGCACAACTCGAGTTGTTGCAGGTGTCGGTGTTCCGCAGGTTACGGCGATTTATGAAGCTTCACTTGCTGCTGGTCCGGCTGGTGTTCCGGTTATTGGTGATGGTGGCCTGCAATATTCAGGTGACATCGCAAAAGCAATTGTGGCTGGCGCGGACAGTGTGATGGTCGGCTCGCTATTGGCTGGCTGTGATGAGTCACCAGGGCAATTGGTGTTTGTTAATGGCAAGCAGTTCAAGTTGTATCGCGGGATGGGTTCACTCGGTGCGATGCAGTCGCGCGGACAGGCTCGTTCGTATTCCAAGGATCGTTATTTCCAGGATGATGTTTTGAGCGAGGACAAGTTGGTGCCTGAAGGTATCGAGGGCCAAGTTCCTTATCGCGGCCCGCTTTCGGCAGTTGCGCATCAACTAGTTGGTGGCCTGCGCGCATCAATGGGTTATGCCGGCACCGCAACAATCGCAGAACTTAAGCAGCGTGGACGTCTTGTGCGCATCACGGCTGCGGGCTTGAAAGAAAGCCACCCGCACGATGTTCAGTTAACGGTAGAAGCACCGAACTACCACGGTCGCTAGGAGAAATCATGACGGACGTCGAAATTGGTCGCGCTAAGCGCGGCCGAGTTGCTTATTCATTTGATGATGTTTCACTTGTGCCAAGTCGTCGCACGCGTGATCCAAAATTAGTTTCGTTGGCTTGGAAGATTGATGCTTACACATTTGAGCATCCAGTCATCGCAGCCCCGATGGATTCTGTAGTCTCCCCACAAAGCGCAGCGACCTTTGGTGCTGCTGGCGGTTTGGCTGTTTTAAACCTTGAGGGTGTTTGGACTCGTTATGCGCAGCCAGAAGCGTTATTGGCTGAGGTTGCCAAGCTTTCACCGAAGGATGCCACAAGCCGCCTTCAGCAGATTTATGCCGAGCCAATTAAGCCTGAACTAATTGCCCAGCGCATTGCTGAAATGCGTGAGGCTGGTTTCACAGTTGCTGGTTCGCTTAGCCCGCAGCGCACTGCGAAATTTGCCAAGCAAGCAGTGGATGCTGGCGTGGACATTTTTGTTATTCGCGGAACGACAGTGAGCGCCGAACATGTTTCTGATGGTGACAGCGCGCTAAACCTAAAAGAATTTATTTACGAATTAGATGTGCCAGTAATCGTTGGCGGTTGCGCAACTTACACAGCTGCGCTTCACCTGATGCGCACAGGCGCTGCTGGTGTCTTGGTTGGCTTT
>CAIVPQ010000157.1 GCA_903907835.1 uncultured Actinomycetes bacterium | reverse complement strand
GATCCGCTGACTCATCAACATAAACGTGACAATTGCCAACGCCTGTTTCAATTACCGGAACTGTCGAATCATTAATCACTGAATTGATAAGTCCGGCGCCGCCACGTGGAATGATCACATCCACAAGACCTCTGGCTGTCATCAAGTGTCGAGCAGCGTCATGCGTTGTACCTGGCGCTAGTTGGATTGCATCAACAGGCACATCCGTATCAATAAGTGCCGCCCGCATAACAGCCACCAGTTCAACATTCGTATTGTGCGCTGATGAGGAACCTCGCAAAATCACACAGTTGCCACTCTTAAGGGATAGCCCAGCCGCATCAACAGTCACATTGGGACGCGCCTCAAAAATCATCGCTACTACACCCATTGGCACACGCAGCTGGCGTACCTCAAGACCGTTAGGCAAGGTATATCCGCGAACTACCTCGCCAATTGGGTCAGGAAGTTCGGCTACTGCACGCAGACCCTGGGCGACATCTTCTACGCGATCCTTATTCAGCGTTAACCTGTCAATGATTGCTGGATCCGTGCCCGACTTCTTCGCTGCTTCAACATCAATTGCATTGGCTTGGATGATGATGCCGGCATGTTGAACGAGTGCGTCAGCCATAGCCCTTAGCGCAGTGTCTTTTTGCGAGCGAGTGCAATTAGCCAATTGTGACGTCGCCATCTTGGCAGCTTGGGCTGCTTCAAGAACTAACTCTCGTTCATTAGACATATTCATCACTCCTTCTCTTAAGTTTAGGCTTCGATAAAAACTAAGTCATCGCGATGGATAACTTCTCGATCAAATCCCGCGCCAAGCTCTTGTAAGATTTGGGAGGTTTTTTTGCCGAGCAATTCTGGAAGCTCGTCTGCATCAAATGAGACGATGCCACGGGCAATCGTGTCTCCGGTTGTTGCGCACACATCAACCGGATCTCCAGCAACAAAGGCTCCGCTGACTGAAACAATGCCAGCAGGTAACAGGGACATGCGACGTTCAACCAATGCTTCAACAGCACCGTCATCAATCACAATTTGCCCCTGTGGTTTTGTGGCGTATGTCAACCAGAACAACCGATTTGGCACCTTGTTTTGCCCAGCCTGGAAAAGGGTTCCCACATTTTGGCCAGATAGGGCCTGATCTGCGTTTGCCGTAGCAGTCAAAACCACTGGGATACCAGCAGATGTAGCGATCTTTGCCGCTTCAACTTTTGTGGTCATCCCGCCAAGGCCAACGCCCGCAGAACCGGTTCCACCAATTGTGGCCCCATCAAGTTCAGCAAAGTCAGTTACTAATGGGATGAGCGAAGATCCACTCTCTGAAGGCGGACCATCATAAAGTCCATCAACATCAGATAGCAGAATCAAAGCATCGGCTTGAACAACATGAGCAACGAGAGCAGCAAGCCGATCATTGTCTCCGAAACGAATTTCATCAGTTGCTACCGTGTCATTTTCATTTACGATTGGAAGCACGCCAAGCTCTAGCAAACGATTCAATCCGCGTTGCGCATTTCGGTAATGCGCTCGGCGTAAAACGTCCTGGGCTGTCAATAAAACTTGGCCCACAGTAATGTCATGTGCTGCAAATGCTGAGGCGTACTGAGCAACAAGTAAAGACTGTCCAACACTTGCAGCGGCTTGTTGAGTTGCAAGATCTGTTGGTCGGGACTGCAAACCTAGTGGAGCCAAACCTGCTGCAATCGCCCCTGATGAAACTAGAACTATTTGAGTTCCCTTGCCGTGCCTATTCGCTATGGCTTGGACGAGTTCATGCACTCGATCAGTGTTCAACCCGCCGACTCTAGTGGTCAGCGAAGAAGATCCAACTTTTACAACAATGCGCTTGGCATTAAGCAGTTCAGTCCTCACCGTCATCACCTGAATAGTCTTGCACTTCACCTGACTCAACCGTGAGGATTTCGGTGCGCGCCTGTGCCAATAATTCTTCATCGCTAACATGAGCCGCGCGAGCACGACGTTCTGCCAGACGCTCATAGGCTCGTGGACGATTATCTTCAACAAGTCGCGAATCGGTTCCACGTGGTCCGATGTGCAAGTCCCCTGCTGTCGGTTGCCAATCAAAGATGATTGCATTTTGACCATCACCAATGACGACTTCGCTACCTGCAACTGCGCCGGCCTTAATTAATTCAATTTCAACACCTGCACGAGCCAAGCGGTCAGCCAAATAACCAACGGCTTCATCATTTGAGAAATCAGTCTGACGCGTCCAGCGTTCAATCCGTTCACCGCGCACTCGGAAGCGATATTCATTCTCTCCAGAACGCTCTGCAGAGACCGTAAAGCCGGTGTCATCGATTGCCTTTGGTGTGACCGTGACGCGCGGACGAGCCGCATCTACAACGGCCTTAGCTGCTCGAGCATCCATCACAATTTGCGCCAGCGCAAAACCAAGTTCGCGCAAGCCTTCGCGGCTTACTGCCGACACTAAAAATGTGCTGTAGCCGCGAGCATGTAAATCAGGCAAAACCATCTCTGCCATGTCGCGACCTTCAGGTAAATCAGTCTTGTTCAAAACCACAACTCGAGGACGATCTTGCAATCCGCCGTACTGCTCTAGTTCATATTCAAGGGCATCTAAATCTTTGAGCGGATCCCGATTTGATTCCAAAGTCGCACAGTCAAGCACATGAACGAGAGCTGCACAGCGTTCGATGTGTCGCAGGAATTCAAGACCAAGACCTTTACCTTGGCTAGCACCTGGAATAAGTCCAGGAACATCAGCCATGGTGAAAACCATTTCCCCGGCACGCACAACTCCCAGATTTGGCTCAAGGGTTGTGAATGGGTAGTCAGCGATTTTTGGACGCGCAGCCGACATTGACGCAATTAGCGAAGATTTACCAGCACTTGGAAAACCAACAAGTCCGACGTCTGCGACTGT
>CAIVPQ010000156.1 GCA_903907835.1 uncultured Actinomycetes bacterium | reverse complement strand
CGGGATTGATATTAACGTCACCGCAGGAACAATTACTTATCCGAGGAATTGTTGACCAGAAATTTCCTGATGCCACCAGCGAAGAGTTACGCGTTCTAGGATTTGGCCCATGGCGAGATGCCTTAGAAAGAGGCCTTGCCTCTCATCATGCAGGGATGCTTCCGGCTTTCAAGCAAGTTGTAGAGGAGTTGTACCAGCAAGGACTTATCAAGATGGTTTTCGCTACCGAAACTTTGGCACTAGGAATCAACATGCCTGCTCGATCTGTAGTGCTAGAAAAGTTGACCAAGTGGAATGGGACTGCTCATGCTCCAGTCACACCGGGCGAGTACACCCAGCTAACTGGTCGAGCCGGTCGCAGAGGTATTGATTCTCAGGGGCACGCGATTGTTGTGTGGCATGCTGATTTGGATCCGAATGCTCTGGCAGGTCTAGCAAGCACAAGAACTTATCCACTGAAATCAAGTTTCAGACCTTCATACAATATGGCGATAAATCTGATTGGTTCCTTTGGGACACATCGAGCCCGAGAATTACTCGAGTCATCATTTGCCCAGTTTCAGGCCGATCGGGGAGTCGTTGGTTTAGCTACGCAACTTCGACATACTGAAGATGCCTTAACGGGTTACCAGGATGCGATGAGCTGTCATCTAGGAAATTTTGCCGAATACATGGAACTGCGACGTCAACTTTCATTCCTTGAAAAGGACACAGCTCGCGACAACGTACGAGAGCGACGCAACCGTGCCGTTATCTTTCTAAATGAACTATCGCGTGGAGATGTTTTTGTTGTCGGAAATGGCAGGCGCTCGCACGTGCCATACATAGTCATTGATGAAGCGCGCGACATTGACGATCCACGTCCACGGGTGATGTCGACAAGCAAGCAAGTAAAGCGCATTGGACAAGATGATCTTGATGACGATGGCAGATTTATTGGTCGCGTCAACTTGCCACCGACCTTTGACTCGCGCTCAGTCAAGACTCGAAATTGGTTGAGTGATCAAATCGAACAGTTGGCTCGTAAGGCTCCTAAAGTTGACATTGAAAAGCGTTCAGAAAATCGCACAGACATAGAAATTGCTCGACTACGCAAGGCGCTTCGCGCCCACGTTTGTCACGGATGCAACGATCGCGAAGCGCACGTGCGATGGTACGAGCGTGTTAGTGCTACTCAGCGCGACATTGCTCGACTTGAAACTAAAGTCGAGCAGCGCACAAGTTCAATAGCCAGAGATTTTGACCGTATCTGTGCGGTTCTTACGAACTTAGGTTATTTGGCGAAAATTGAAGGCGGCCATGAAGTAACAGCCAGTGGGACAGTTCTCGGTCGAATCTATTGTGAGCTAGATCTTCTGGTCGCTGAATGTTTAACGGAAGGAATCTGGGAAGGTCTGGAGCCAGACCAGCTTGCCAGCGCAGTTAGCACTCTAGTTTTTGAATCTCGGCGCGACAATGATGGTGAACCGGCCCGTATTCCTGACGGAAATCTAGGTGACGCTCTTTATGAGATGGCTGGTCTATGGGGATCTTTAAAAGATGTAGAGAGTCAAAATCGCGTTGATCATTTGCGTGAGATGGACCCGGGCTTCATTTGGCCAACTTCAAAGTGGGCTAGGGGTCAAGACGTAGCGAGGGTGTTAAAAAATAGCGACCTGCAGCCAGGTGACTTTGTTCGTTGGACAAAACAGGTGATTGACTTGCTCAGCCAAATTGCTATCGCAACCGAAACCCCAGAGGTTGCTTCAACTGCCCGTAAGGCGCTTGACCAGATTGATCGGGGAATCGTCTCATGGTGACCAAGGGACTTTATTTCGATAGCGCTACGCTCTATTACCGCTCCTATTACGCAGTTCCTGAGTCAATTGTGGCCCCAGATGGGACACCATCAGGAGCGCTTCGTGGCTTTCTAGACATGGTCTCAACGTTGGTAGAGCAGTTTCCTTCATCTCTAGTTGTTTTCGCTTGGGATGACGACTGGCGTCCACAATGGCGTGTTGACTTGTTGAACTCATACAAAGCCCATCGCGTCTCTGGGGTAGAAGAATCTGGAGAAACATTAGAAGAAGTTCCTGACACTTTAAGCGAGCAGATTTTCGCTATTGCAGAAATCTTGGACGCAATTGGCTTGCCAAGAATCGGCGAGTCTGGATTTGAAGCAGATGACATCTTAGGTTCACTTGTTGCGCAAATTGATGCACCTGCGGACATTGTCACTGGAGATCGCGACCTGTTGCAGTTAGTAAATGACCTGACGAACACTCGGGTGCTGTCGATCACAAAGGGTCTAAAGAAACTTGAGACTTTCGATGATTCGGCAATGCGTGACAAGTATGGAATTTCAGGTAGCGAGTATGTTGATTTTTCAGTCCTGCGCGGCGACCCTTCTGATGGCTTGCCTGGGGTTAAGGGAATCGGAGAAAAGACTGCCGCGAACTTGGTGAAACAATTTGGCTCGATTCAGGTGTTGTTATCTGTACTGTCAGATGAAAGCATCGCGATCTCGCCGAGTGTGCGACGCAATCTTCTCGAAAGTGTTGATTACCTAGAAAGAGCCAAGCAGGTTGTGATGCTTCGACGAGATGCACATCTGAAAAAGAATCTCTCCATGCCAACAATTCCCAAAAATCCAGTCCAGGTAAGACAGTTGACCGAGCGATGGGGAATTGCGCGTCAGGTAGATCGGCTACTGAAAGCATTGGATATCCCAGCTATTAGGGCAGGTAACGATGAATAGCGCAGATTTTGACAGTCGAATTAAACACTTAGCTGCCGCGCTCGACACAGCCGCAAAGGACCTTTTGCTAGTTACGCCAGGCGCAGACCTTCGCTACCTAACTGGGTATGACGCTTTGCCTCTAGAGCGGCTAACTTGCCTAGCAGTGAAGGCGACAGGAGAGTCTTGGCTCATAGTGCCAAAACTCGAATTGCCGGCCGCTCTGGCCAGCGGGGTTGCGGATCTCTCAGTTCGATTGCTTCACTGGGAAGAGACCCAAGATCCGTACCAGATGCTAGCCAGGGAAATTGGTCAGGTTAGCGCCCCAGTTGCTAACAACTCCATGTGGTTGGAAAAAGCCAAATTCTTAGGAAAAGCTCTGGGCGTGGAAATTGAATTAGCGAATGAATTATTGGCGGACTTGCGATTGATAAAATCATCAGCCGAAATAGATGCTTTACATGAGGCTGGTCAAGCGATTGATCGAGTCCACTCTTCGATGGGTAATTGGCTAAAGCCGGGTCGTACTGAACGCGGAGTAGGTCGAGATATTGCTGAGGCGATAATCAGAGAAGGTCACATAACAGTTGACTTTGTGATTGTGGCGAGCGGTCCCAATGGAGCTAGTCCGCACCATGAATTATCTGACCGGTTGATCGAAATGGG
>CAIVPQ010000155.1 GCA_903907835.1 uncultured Actinomycetes bacterium | reverse complement strand
TTGTTGTATAGCGAACTCGCGCGCCCTTTTTAACAATGATTTCAACAACTGCAGAGTGCAATGAATCTGACTTGTAAATAGGTGCTGTACATCCTTCTACATAGTGAATATATGAATCTTCGTCAGCAATAATCAGCGTGCGTTCGAACTGACCCATGTTCTCAGTGTTAATGCGGAAATATGCCTGCAAAGGAATATCGACATGGACGCCCTTTGGAACATAGATAAATGATCCACCTGACCAAGCAGCTGTATTGAGCGCCGCGAATTTGTTATCGCCCACTGGAATAACAGTTCCGAAATACTCGCGGAAAAGCTCTTCATGCTCGCGTAGAGCAGTATCTGTATCTAGGAATAGCACGCCGAGCTTCTCAAGATCTTCACGAATAGAGTGATAAACAACTTCAGATTCATACTGCGCAGCAACACCTGAAACCAGACGCTGTTTTTCAGCCTCCGGGATTCCTAGACGGTCGTACGTGTTCTTAATGTCATCTGGAAGGTCATCCCATGTTGTTGCCTGCTTCTCAGTAGAGCGCACGAAGTACTTGATGGTGTCAAAGAAAATTCCAGTGAGGTCGCTGCCCCATGATGGCATGGGCTTCTTCTCAAAGAGAGACAAACCCTTGAGGCGCATGTCGAGCATCCACTGAGGTTCGCTCTTCTTTGAAGAGATGTCGCGAACTACCTCTTCGTTAATTCCACGCTTGGCACTTGCGCCAGCATCGGTCTTATCTGCCCAACCGAATTCATAATTTCCAAGGCCATCGAGTTCTGGATGTGCTGTTGTCATTATTGGGCCTTTCCGGCAGTAGTGGTCAGTTGTGGAATGTAAGTGGTGCAAACTCCGTCACCATGAGCAATCGTCGCTAAACGTTGCACATGCGTACCGAGAAGTCGTGAAAAAGCTTGAGTCTCTGCTTCACAGAGTTGCGGATACTGCGCGGCAACGTGAGCGATCGGACAGTGATGCTGACAGATCTCCTCACCAGTCCCCCGCTTTTCAACGCTTGCTGCATAGCCTTGTTCGGTAAGAAATGTGGCAAGTGCATCGATCTTCTTTGCTCGCTTTGCAAGATAAGGAGTTGCTTTGCGTTCTATATCTTCTGCGCGAGATTCTGCAAAGGCTGTGACTAAATGATCTCCAGAATGTGTAGCCATGAACTTCAAAGCTGCGACTGCTAAATCGTCATATGAATGTTCAAATTGTGAACGGCCCTCATCTGTCATGAGAAATACTTTGGAAGGTCTGCCTCTGCCGCGGGTTGAAGCCACTCGTGGGTCGCGAGCTTCCAAAATGCCATCCGCAACTAAGAGATCGAGGTGGCGACGAATGCCGGCTGGAGTAAGGGCTAGACGCTTACTTAGGGTGCTGGCTGTCGATGGACCATTCTCCAAAATCGAACGGGCTATGGCATCGCGAGTGCGAATATCCTCGCCTGGTAGATGATCGATTTTCACAACATAAATGTATCGTAATTAACTATGCGCTTCTACCTGAAGATAGGCGTGGCTGGCATAAGGTAGCCATATGCGCTTACGGACAGCTCTTTTCGGAGTACTTCTCTTCCTTCAAGGCGCACTCGTTCTCACTGGAGGCGCTGTTCGATTGACGGGCTCGGGTCTTGGTTGCCCTACCTGGCCACATTGCACACCAGGTTCGTATACACCTGTACCACATCAAGCAGAGGGTCAACTGCATGCATGGATTGAGTTCGGCAATCGTCTGCTTACCTTCGCTCTTCTGCTAGCTGCCATATTGGTTGTAATTAACGTGGGACTGATTTCGAGGATGATCAGACGCATTCTTAAGACGAGTTGGGTTCGGAAATATTCGTTACGTATTCCCAAAGTGGAATTGCCTTCAAGAATTTCCAGAATGTATCAAAACGTCGTGAAGATTCGAGAGAGTGACCGAAAAGACTTACATATTCTTGCGGCAGGGCAAGTGCTTGGGATATTGGGACAAGGAGTCTTAGGAGGAATAACAGTCTTAACGCATCTTCACCCCTTGTCAGTTGCCGGGCACTTGCTCTTATCGATGTTTCTTATTGCGGGGGCAACTTCGCTTTTTTCCCGTAGACATTTACGAAGTATGAAAATTAATGCGCCAACCAAGACGATCTCAGTGATTTCACAATTGCACATAGTTGTTGCATTCGTTGTGCTCATCCTTGGAACTATTGTGACTGGGAGTGGCCCTCATGCAGGCGACGAAAAGGCTCGTCGATTTGGCTTTGATATTCAAACTGTCGCGTGGCTGCATGCAGATGCCGTCATATTTCTTATGGGCCTTACCGTTGCATTATTGGTCACGGCATCACTTGGAAGATCCTCAAAGAAAGCGATCTACATTTTCTTAGGAGTATCGCTGGCGCAAGGAGCAATCGGCTATACCCAGTACTTCACCGGAATTCCTGAAGCCCTTGTTGCAGCACACCTCGCTGGTGCGACAATCTTCTGGATCGCAGCTTGGCGAATTAGACTTTCAGTAGTTCGGACATCACAACAGGAAAGAGATCAATAATGACCACACTCACCAACTGGAGCCCACTTGATGATCGCGCGATTGCTTATGCGCGAGCACTTGCGATGGATGCTGTTCAAAAGGTAGGAAATGGCCATCCTGGCACTGCGATGGCTCTTGCTCCAGTTGCCTACACACTCTTTCAGCGCCACTTGATTCACCATCCATCAGATCCGCAATGGGTTGGTCGCGATCGATTTATTCTCTCGTGTGGTCACTCGTCGATGACTCTCTACACACAACTATTCTTCAGTGGCTATGGATTGACGATGAGAGATTTACAAGAATTTCGTACACAAGGATCTCTCACTCCAGGGCACCCAGAATTTGGACATACTGCTGGAGTCGAGATGACTACAGGTCCACTCGGTGCAGGCGTTGCAACAGCAGTTGGTTTTGCAATGGCGGCACGATATGAGCGCGGATTATTAGATCCCGACGCTGCTGAAGGTCAATCAGTTTTTGA
>CAIVPQ010000154.1 GCA_903907835.1 uncultured Actinomycetes bacterium | reverse complement strand
ACGACCTCGTAGCAGAGCGCACACGCACTGGAAGAAAGGATGTAGCGATTGTTCGAGTTGAGCGCTTTTATCCACTTCCAGCTTTAACTTTGCCACCTGAATTGGCTCGTTATAAGAATGTGGCGACAATCAAGTGGGTTCAAGAAGAACCAGCAAATCAAGGTGCCTGGAGTTTTATGGCTATGAATCTGCCTGCGCTAATCAACCACTCAATTCGCGGGGTATCTCGACCTGCCTCATCATCTCCAGCAGTGGGCTCTCACCACCGCCATGAACTAGAGCAAGCTGCACTCGTGCAACAGGCATTCAGTTAGGGACATTATGTATTTCACAGATCGTGGCATTGAGGAATTAGAAAACCGTCGAGGCGAAGAAGAAGTTTCTTTCATTTGGCTTGGCGCTCGTTTACGAGAATTTGTGGATGCAAATCCCGATTTTGAAATCCCAGTGGAGCGACTTGCTACTTGGTTGGCCCGTCTTGATGACGAATTGGAAGAAGATTAATTCCTCGGTATTGAACTTCAGATTAAACTTGACCTGGGTGTGGCCAAAGTCGCACAATGGCTTTTCCGATAACTGATTCGGGTGGAATTAGGCCATAGGACCGAGAATCCAAACTCATAAAATCGTTATCCCCAACAAGATACACACCTTCGTCTTCAATGCGCTCGACGCGCTTTATTTCCATCTTGTCGGCCCTTTTGAAAACCACGACATCGCCAATAACAAAGGGGACTCCGTAGCGAACAAGCACCCGATCATCGGGTACAAGCACCGGAATCATGCTGTGATTCCAGACCTTAGCGATCCCAATGCGAAACGACATGAACCCATTCTTGCACCGTTTCGCGGATTTTAAACATTTCCCTAATGTTCCGCGATTGTTCAACATCGACCCAGATTTCATCACCCGAATTTATGTAGTATCATTGTGAAACTAGTGAAATTCCTATTTGTGGGGGAACAGTGTTCTTTATAGCTAAGACCATTCGTGTAAACGCTCATTGCGATTTGCCCTGCGGAATTTATGATCCAGCCCAGGCGCGCATCGAAGCAATGTCGGTGAAAGCGTGCATGGAAAAGTACCACGCCTCAGATGACCCAAACTTCAAGGCACGTTCAATTTCAATTAAAGAAGAGCGCTCACACATGGTCAAAGATCACCTGTGGGTTTTGTGGACTGATTACTTCAAGGCCCCACACTTCGAAAAGTATCCAAACTTGCACCAACTTTTCAATGAGGCAACAAAACTTGCCGGTGCTGCTGGAACTAAGGGAACGGTTGATGTTGCAGTTGCAGATCAACTACTTGCAAAGATTGATGAAATCGCCGAAATTTTTGCAGACAGCAAAAAGGCTTAATTTTTTAGATGAACTTCTCTGTGCGAACAGCTACCGAAAAAGATGTAGCTGAAATGCACAAGATGATGATTGAACTAGCAATCTTCGAAGAAGCTCTCGATGAAGTAATCGCTACCGAGGAAGACCTGAAAAGGGTCCTATTCGGTAGCACTTCTGTTTCAGGCGATAAGAGCAACCAGAGTCCTATCGTTTATGCGCATGTAGTCGATGGATCGGATGGTCTTGCGGCTATGGCGATTTGGTTTCTCACGTATAGCACTTGGCAAGGGCGCTATGGAATCTATCTAGAGGACCTGTACGTTCGACCAAACTTTCGAGGCCAAGGCATCGGAACTGCACTTCTCAACAAACTGGCCCAGGTCTGTCAGGAAAATGACTACACGAGATTCCAGTGGTCAGTCCTTGATTGGAATGAAAAGGCAATTGATGTCTACCGAAGCGTGGGCGCACAACCCATTGAAGGTTGGACTGGTTATCGCTTGACTGGTGAGCCCTTGAAAGCCTTAGCGCAATCTAAATAGTTTTTGCCAACCTAATTCATACTTGGCGACCACCTTGCACTAGCGTTTCCTTGTGAGCACAATTCATTTAATCGTCCCAGCCGACATCCATCATGTGGGCCTTGTCCGCAGTACTGCAGCACACGTTGCTGCCTATGCTGACTTAAGTATTGACCAAATTGCAGATTTGCGCCTAGCAATTGATGAGGCATATTCGATTGTTCTTGGCCAAAATCAGAACACCGGCGAAATAAAAGTCTCATTAACCCGAATTGATGCTGGGCTAGAAGTGCAATTAGTTGGTCCTGTTGGAGTTAGCGCACCAGATGAGAATTCTTGGGCTTGGACAATTTTAAGCGCACTGGTTAACAACATAAATGTAGAGACTTCATCCGATGGCACCGTGAGAATAACTCTGGAAACAAAAGTGGTAGCCAGTGCTTGATCGCGCTGATTCACGAGAAATAGATCGTGAAATGCTCGAGCGGTTCGCAGCTCTTGACGCGGACAGTGACCAACGTAGGGTGATTCGCGATGCCCTCGTAGAAAAACACTTACCACTGGTTTATTTCTTGGCTCGCAAATTTGCTAACAGGGGCGAACCACTTGACGATCTCGTGCAGGTAGGAACAATCGGTTTGATTAAGGCAATCGATCGATTTGAACTGAGCCGAGGTTTCGAATTTTCCACCTACGCATCACCGACGATTATTGGCGAAATCAAACGCCATTTCCGCGACAAGACCTGGGCAATTCGAGTGCCACGACGCCTGCAGGAACTTGGGGCAAAGGTTGAAAAAACCAGAAGTGAACTCAACTACGAATTGAATCGCTCACCTACTCCAAATGAAATTGCCACGAAATTAGGAATCACCATCGAAGATGTGATGGAAGCAATGGAATCTCAGTCTGCCTACTTCACAATTAGCCTAGACGGTTCTCCTGATGATGACTCTCCAGTCTTAGGTGATTCCCTTGGAGCTATTGATGAATCCTTACTGCAGATCGAAAATCACGAATCACTCAAGCCGCTCATCGCGCTACTTGATGAGCGAGCTAAGAAAATTTTGTTTTTAAGATTTTTTGAGAATAAGAGTCAAAGTGAAATCGCTCAAGAGCTTGAGTTATCACAAATGCATGTTTCTCGAATACTGGCCAAAACTTTAGCTACCCTGCGCACTGGTTTAGTTCAAGATTAAAGTTCTAATCTTTAGATAACCGTGGCTTCCTAATCAGTCCAAACCAGCCAACTAAACCCAAAAATCCGACTACTAATACACAGACACTTAGCAACTTGATTTGAACCGCAGTTGCTTGCGCGAGCGTCATGCCTGCAATTAGGACAAAAACCTGAACAAGAAGGTAAGGAGTGTGCGCCCAGTTTCCCGGTCGAGTCAATCCCCAGGTGCACCAGAGTGCGAAGAGGCAAAATAGCAAGCAGGTAATTGCCAAGGCCTTACTTGAACTCGGGCTTGCATTTTGGGCTCCGCTTGTATGCGCAAATGACAAAAAAATCGCACAAATAAAAAGGGATAGAGTTTCCACTCCCCCAACAATGCCTGCAAGCTTTTTCATTCTCCTACGGTACAGCCATGGCGTATTTGCAGCGAAGAAACTCACTACCGGTGGTATTTCAAGCTCAATCAAGCGGGCAGTGCACATGCAGATGCGTAATCCAGATAAATCATTCATCAACTTAAACAATCAAGCATCTGCCTCATCCTTAAGTCCTGGAGAATTGTGAGTACAGATTGATGGCGAGGTTTTGCCCCAACAACAGACTCGGAATCTGCTATTCGGCGACGACCTTGAACATTTTGGTTTATCGAGGTTTCGCGATTCAAGTACATCCAGAATCGCAAAGTAATCCGATTTTCAACAAGAAAATAAAGAAATTGCAAAAAAACCCTATGAATCGCGTGGATATCCTTGTGAAACGGTTCTCAAAGTGGGAGAGTTAGGACTTGTGCCAGTCATCGGTTAACCAACCGATAACCTGCACAAGGTTTTTATCCAACTACCAGATGGAGGATCACGTGGATTGGCGCCATGAGGCAGCCTGCCGTGACGAAGATCCAGAACTCTTCTTCCCAATTGGCAATACCGGCCCAGCACTACAGCAAATCGAGGAAGCGAAGGCAGTTTGTCGTCGCTGCTCGGTTATCGAGCCCTGCCTAAAGTGGGCTTTGGAGACTGGCCAGGATTCTGGCGTTTGGGGTGGAACAAGCGAGGATGAGCGTCGGGCGATCAAGCGTCGCGCTCAGCGAGCTCGGGCACGCGGCCTAGAGCCAACTCCGCATGTTTTTGACAGCGACCTTCCGCGCAGTTAAAACTCACTGCGAAAGCATACTTTCTCAGTTAATACCGGGTTCATTCACGATTCAATGGCAAATTTATGGTCACTTTTGTGCCCGCATAATCTTTGGCGTCAACGTGGGTAAACGAAATATGGCCATCAAGTTCGTCATTAACCAATGTCATTACA
The DNA here is from genome assembly GCA_903907835.1 of uncultured Actinomycetes bacterium. GTDB lineage: Bacteria > Actinomycetota > Actinomycetes > S36-B12 > UBA5976 > UBA5976. The sequence continues at coordinate 2,911 of CAIVPQ010000154.1, read as the reverse complement.
ATCGCCAAACCTAACCCGTTCTCTGTGTCTACTGGAAGGTTAATTCCCGAGCCGTCATCGCTGATAGACACGAGTAGATTATCCGATGTCCTGTGCGCGGATACCTTGATGGAAACCTCTTCACGGCCATTTGAGCCATGTTCTACGGCATTTGCAACAAGCTCGGCCACGGCAAGTGCCAGCGGAGATGCTTGATCAGTCGTTAGCCAGCCAAATGAAAGTTCAGTAGAAAGATTAACCTTCACCGGAACAGAAGTTTCCACAGTCAGGGTGATAACTCGCGTTGCCACCTCATCAAAATCAACCATCTCATCGGGATTGTGGGCTAACAAATCATGAACAACCGCAATTGTGGCAACACGGCGCCCTGCCTCGGCAAGTGCCGCTTGGGCAGAAGTGTCAGTTAATCGTCTGCCTTGGATGCGAAGCAATGAGGCGACAGTCTGCAAGTTGTTCTTAACCCGGTGGTGTATCTCCCGGATGGCAGCATCCTTACCAAGAAGTGCTTGCTCACGGCGACGTAAATCACTAACGTCGCGCATCAAGATTAGAGTCTTTCGTGATTCTCCGAGTTGGCGCAACGGAATTGAGCGAACAGTTGCGGCTGCTTGTGCACCTTGAATTTCGGCTGTTCCCTGAATTCTGCCCCGGACCACCAAACTCAAAGTGTCATTTATCGGTATCCCAGGACGATTAAGTCGGTTGGCAAGCTCGGCTAAGACTTCACCTTCAATGTCAATGGCTACACCCAACCTGCGGAATGCGGATCGAGCATTAGGACTTGCAAATTCAATTACTCCAAAACTATCCAGAAGTATTAATCCGTCACCAACTCGTGGAGCGCCTCCGCGTCCACCTGTGCCTTGATCGTTGTCAGAAACTTTTGGAAACTCCCCACTTGCCACCATCTGAAAAAGTTCAGTTGAGCATGCGGAATAGACACTTTCCATTCTTCCTGAGCCAGGTGTCGCAGAATACCTACCAAGCAATGCCACTACTCGTTCGCCATGAATGACGGGGACAACCTCAGTCAATTCATTTTCTTGTCCAGGTGGCCCAATGGTAATTTCCCCAGTTGTACAAGCGCGATCAAGTTCACTATGTCTACCACGTGGCACAAAATGACCAACAAGATCCTCTGGAATATATGTTCGCGAGGTTGTTGGTCGTATTTGAGCCGCAGCAACAAACCCAGCTTCATTCCAAGTGGGTAGCCATAAAATCAAATCTGAAAAAGATAGGTCCGCCAGTAAAGTCCAATCACTGAGCAAGAGCTGGATGTATGCAAGTTCCGACTCGGTTAAGTCAGTTCGCTGCTCGGCAATATCGAGCAGCAATGGTCGGGTAAATGGCACATCTTAACGCTACCGCGATTAGGCGAGTATTTGTTCACCGAAGGTTTGTGCACATCAATCCCGCAAACAAAAAGAGACCTGGAAAACCAGGTCTCTTTTTAGAAAAACTCTCGCCACTAAGCGTTTGGACGACGGCCGTGATTAGCCTTGTTCTTCTTACGATCACGCTTCTTGCGGCCGCGCTTACTCATGATTGCTCCTAGACGATTGAAAACCTTAGAGTTCAAGGATAGAGCCTAATTAGGGGTGCTCTTGCACCACGGTTGGGTCAACGTGAATTTCAGCCAATTGCCCAATGACCAATGCATGTAATTCTGGCGGTGCTTGATTGCCGGAAAAGGCTTGCGCAATAAGCGCTTTAAGCCTATTTTCTAGGCTAAATTCCTCATAACACTCTGCGCATTGCTCGAGATGTATCCCAATTAATTCTCGAGTAATCTGACAATCTTCATCATCTAAATAGAAATAAACTGCTGCCACAATTTGTGCGCAGGGCAACTCTTGCGCTTGGCCAAAAATCATGATTTATCCACTTTGAGAAATCCACTCTCAATCGCATAGTCACGAAGAAGTTCGCGCAGCATCTTGCGGCCTCTGTGCAAACGCGACATCACGGTACCTACTGGGCAATCCATAATGTCGGCGATCTCCTTGTAAGAAAACCCTTCAACATCCGCCAAGAACACGGCATTCCTGAATTCCTCAGGAACCTGAGCCATCACTTGTTGGATTGTTTCATTCGGTAGATTTTCGAGTGCCTCAGTTTCTGCAGAACGCAAGCCCTCCGAGGCATGGCTTTGCGCATTTGTCATCTGCCAATCTTGAATCTGCTCGGTCGGATCAACAATCGGACCTCGCTGATTTTTTCGGTAAATATTGATGAAAGTATTCGTCAGAATTCGATAGAGCCAAGCTTTCAGGTTCGTGCCCTCTTGGAATGATCTAAATGATCTAAATGCTTTCGCGAATACTTCTTGAACAAGGTCTTGCGCATCCGCATGATTATGTGTCATTCGAAATGCACCGGAATATATCTGGTCAAGGAAGGGCAAAGCGTCGCGTTCGAACCGGGCAAGCAAATCTGCCTCTGACTCAATTGATGGTAAAAATGAGTCCCCGGTATTCGACACTGCAAGGTCAAAATCCTGGGCAGAATGTGCCTTGGGAATCTCCTTCATATTTATTGACCTTACTCCGCTTGACTGATTTAAAGATGAGGTTTTTGATGACAGATTCCATGCGCCGTTTAGGGCATCAATTTGCGCTAACAATTTCACCTGAGTCAAATTTTTTGTTGCCATGGTCAGTTAAACCAAAGTGTCTTGAGATGTATTCCCTTGAACATCAATTGGCTCAATCAGCATCGGATTGTTGTTCCGAGCATTGCCTACTGAGGTACCTACTGGCCAATAGGAGATTTTATTTGCAGTCCCTGATTTATCGAGCACTTTTTCAATAGGTGGTGGACCAGGGGCAATCCACTGATTAACCAGTTTCGGATGCACGAGTAAAGGCATTCGGTGATGTACATCGGCAATTGCCGGCCAGGCGTCGGT
>CAIVPQ010000153.1 GCA_903907835.1 uncultured Actinomycetes bacterium | reverse complement strand
GGGGGAACCGTCTCGCAGGAAAACTTCCAAGCAATTGCGCGCGCTCGAGCACAGGGACTTGATGTTCTTTTCGTAACTGGACGACCGCCACGTTGGATGTATGAGATCGCACAAATGACAGGTAGTTCCGGTCTAGCAATTTGTGCCAATGGCGCGCTGACTCTTGATTTAGATTCACACGAAATCGTTGATGTTGATTTAATCGATGGTGAGATTGGTCTAGAAGTTGCTCGACGGCTTTTGCAAGTCGACCCAGACATCTCGTTCGCTGTTGAACTTGCTCGTCATGAAGATGCATTCGTTATCGATCCAACATATCGTCCTCGTTGGGAAACCCAAGTCGAAGTGCCACGCATGCATGTCGAGTCAATGTTTGATTCAGACTTAGTCGTCAAACTTATGGCTCGACCTAGCGCACAAGCTAGCCATGACGCTGACACCTTTCTTGAAAGTGTGCATTCAGCAGTCGGTGACTTAGTCGATGTCACTCATTCAAATATTTTCGATGTGCTTCTGGAGATGAGCGTGCTTGGGGTCAATAAAGGAACTGGTCTAGCCCGATTTGCCAGTGGCCGTGGACTTGATGCGACGCAGGTTGCTGCGGTTGGCGACATGCCAAATGATCTTGCAATGATTGAATGGGCCGGGCGTGGGGCTGCAGTAGCAAATGCGCATCCAATGGTTAAAGAGATTGCTGATGAACATTTACCTACGAATGACGATCACGCAGTATCCATTTTTATCGATCGAATTTTGAGCAGTTAGTTAATAGCGCGCTGGCGCAATTGTGTAAGCCATTCTTGGACGTCAACTTTTTCGTCACTGAAAGTTTGCGCACTCTGGGTTGTCATTCCGCCATTGTGTCGAGGGTATGAACCAAGGAATTTCACATCGGCGCAAATCCGGCGGACACCTTTGAGCGCCTCACCGACATGCTCGTCATCAATGTGACCTTCGCAATCAATCGAGAAAATGTAATCGCCTAGTTGCTTCTTAGTTGGACGAGACTCAATCCGCGTTAAGTTCACATTGTGTTTTGCAAACTCCGTCAAGATTTCTAGCAAAGCCCCGGGATGGTCGTTGTGAATGAACAAAGCCAAAGTCGTTTTGTCATTACCACTTGACGGTTGGGTGTGCCCAGGCTTTCTAGCCAGCACGAATCTAGTCCAGGCCGCATCACTATCTCCGATGCCTTCTTGCAGAACCTCTAACTTGTAGTGCGCGGCGGCTGCTGTCGAACAAATCGCCGCATCGTAGTTTGCACCTGCAGCAAGTTCTGCGGCTGCAGCTGCGGTCGACATGGCGGGCAACACATGGACACCTGGCAAGTTAACGCGCAACCATTCCAAGCACTGCGCATGAGCATGCGGATGTGTGGCAACGCGCTTAATGTCGCTCATGGTTGTTCCTGGGCGCACCAACAAGCCAAATTCAACTGGAATGGCAATCTCGTCAACAATTTCTAAAACTTCACCGTGCGTGAGTTCATCTAACGTGGCTGCTACTGAACCTTCGACTGAATTTTCTATCGGGACCAAGGCGCCAGCCACTTCACCATCACGCACCATGTCCAAGGCGGCCCCAACAGATTGCGCAGCAATCAACTCGGCTCCTGCGCTTGCCGGCATTTTGCGCAAGGCAGACTCAGTAAAGGTCCCAACAGGACCAAGGTAGGCAAGTTTGCGCGTCATGGAATACAAGGTTACGCGCTATTCAATGAATTTCCCTTATCGGTCTAGGTCAATGATTTTGCCAAGTCTGCGAGTCACAGACCTGCGAATTGCCTTGTGTGCGTCATGATTAACCAATGGATTCAACGGTCTATCGACGAGGCGCTGATGGTCGGCACACTGCAAGTAGCGAAGATGCCGTTGCTGTTGATGAGTTCAATGACCTGTTTGATATCCCAAATGCCCAATCATCTGCGCCACAGATTTTTGAGCCTGAACACAAACCAAAAGTTTCTGTTGATCGGATCAAACCAATCCGTGTCCCAAAGGTGAAAATTCCCAAGGTGAAAAATCCCAAAAAATCTGGACCTATTCGCCGCACGATATTGGGTTTGAAAATTCTTGTTGTGGCATATTTGGCGTTTTACATCTCCCTCGGGGTCACCACCTCTGGAAATCTGCAAAAAACTCGAGCCACACCCAACAAACAAATTGCAGACACTGCTGGGCAAAACTGGTTGCTAGTTGGTTCTGATAGCCGCAAAGGCTTGTCATTTCAAGACATGAAGTTGCTTCGCACAGGTATGGATAATTCCTCCCAGCGCACTGACTCGATCATGATTGTTCATTTCGGTGGCACAGGTAAGGCGTCACTTGTGAGTTTGCCTCGAGATTCGCTAATCACCTTGCCCGAACATTTATATGGCAAGTCTCTAATCCCCGCACGTACGGAAAAGATAAACGCGGCCTATTCATTCGGTGGCGCCCCTCTTCTGGTCAAAACTGTCGAGCAAAATACTGGCTTACACATCGATCACTACATGGAAGTGGGCTTCGGCGGAATCCGCGACCTAACCGATGCTGTCGGAGGCGTGCGTATGTGTGTCCCTCGTCGCTATCTTGATGCTGATTCAGGCCTTGATGTTCAAAAGGGTTGCCAGAATATGGATGGCAAGACAGCCCTTGCCTATGTACGAATGCGTCATGCCGATCCGCTCGGCGATCTTGGTCGCATTCAGCGTCAACAACAATATCTTGGCGCGGTCTTGCAAAAGGTACTCACACCCAGCGTGCTACTTAACCCTTTTGCTATGAAAAATCTGTCCAAAGCCACAACAAAGGCCCTGGTCGTGGGTCGTAAAGATAGCGTCACAGACATTGGCAAACTCGGTTTAGCCATGCGTTCATTGATGAAAGGTAAGGGCGCAGTCAAAACTGTGCCAGTTGCCTCAAACAGCTATTTTGTCAATGGAGTTTCTTATGTGCTCTGGGATCGCGATCAAGCCAAAGCACTATTTAAAAAATTAGGCGCAAAATAGCTCAGTCGAAAAGTTATCAAAAAGACCCTCTGACTAAACTTTTTTACTCTTTCGCGTAAGATTTGGCGGAGAACTCAATGAGGAGAATTCATGTCTGAATTTGCAAGATTCCCGCATCAGGACGTCGTCCTAGCGGGTAGCAATCATTCCACGGTTATTTTTGTAGCCCTCATCGCTTTGGCAGCACTTGTTGTTGCTGGCTTCTTGATGAAAGAAGTTTTGAGTGCCGATGAAGGCACCGAGAGCATGAAGAAGATTGCTGGCGCTATCCAAGAAGGCGCTGCTGCATACCTAAACCGCCAGTTCCGCACACTGAGCGTTTTCGCTGTGCTGGTTTTCTTCTTGCTGTTTGCGCTACCTGCTGATTCACAGTCTGAGCGCATTGGCCGTTCGGCATTCTTCCTCGTTGGCGCCATCTTCTCCGCAGTCACCGGCTACATGGGTATGTGGCTAGCTGTTCGTGGCAACGTGCGCGTGGCTGCTGCGGCAAATACATCTGGCGAACAAGGTGCAATGCGTATTGCATTCCGCACTGGTGGTGTTGCTGGAATGTTCACCGTCGGCCTTGGCCTGTTTGGTGCCGCAATTGTGGTGTTGGCCTACCAAGGAAATGCTCCTCACGTTCTTGAAGGTTTTGGCTTTGGTGCCGCACTTGTTGCGATGTTCATGCGAGTGGGCGGTGGCATCTTCACCAAGGCTGCTGATGTCGGCGCCGACCTTGTTGGCAAAGTCGAACAAGGTATCCCCGAAGATGATCCTCGCAACGCCGCCACAATCGCAGACAACGTTGGCGACAATGTTGGCGACTGCGCTGGTATGGCCGCAGATCTATTCGAGTCCTACGCGGTAACTCTTGTGGCTGCCCTAATTTTGGGTAAGGCTGCATTTGGTGACATCGGCCTGGTGTTCCCATTGGTTGTTCCAGCCATTGGTGTTATTACTGCAGTTATTGGTATTTTCGCTGTTTCGCCTCGTCCGAATGATCGTTCAGGTATGAGCGCCATTAACCGCGGCTTCTTCATCTCGGCTGCAATTTCCGCTGTTCTAGTTTCAATCGCAGCATTTAGATTCTTGCCAGACACATTGTCTGGTCTAAGCAATGTTCGCGACTATTCATTTGGAGTTGCTGGTGGCGTTGAACTTAACCCACGCTTCTTGGCCATTGGCGCAGTCTTAATCGGTATTGCACTTGCCGCCTCAATCCAAAAACTTACGGGCTACTTCACTGAAACCAACCGCAAGCCAGTTGATGATGTTGCACAGTCCTCACTAACAGGTCCAGCTACCGTCATCTTGGCTGGTATTTCCATTGGCCTTGAATCTGCTGTTTATTCCGCGATGCTTATTTCAGCCGCTGTACTTGGCGCTTACACACTTGGTGCTGGTTCAACAGTGCTTGGTCTTTTCGCCATCGCTTTGGCTGGTACTGGTCTGCTCACAACTGTTGGCGTCATTGTTTCGATGGACACTTTCGGACCCGTTTCTGACAATGCTCAGGGAATCGCCGAAATGTCCAAGGATGTCACGCCAGAAGGCGCACAAGTTCTTACCAGCCTTGATGCAGTCGGTAACACTACAAAGGCGATCACTAAGGGCATTGCAATTGCGACTGCAGTCTTGGCCGCCACTGCATTGTTCGGTTCATTCCGCGACGCTGTTACTGAAGCCGCGGCATACGCCGGAAACACTTTGGCTAACAGAACCCCAGAATTCCAAGGCGTACTAGATGTTGCAAACCCGAAGAACCTAGTGGGCTTGCTCATTGGCGCCTCGGTTGTGTTCCTCTTTAGCGGTCTTGCAATCAACGCAGTTTCGCGTGCTGCCGGCGCGGTGATCTTTGAAGTGCGTCGCCAATTCCGCGATCACCCAGGCATCATGCAAGGCACTGAACTTCCTGAATACGGCAAGGTGGTCGACATCGTTACTCGCGATTCACTTCGCGAATTGGTAACCCCAGGCCTCCTAGCTGTACTTACTCCGATAGCCGTTGGTTTCGGGCTTGGTATCGGCGCACTTGGCTCATTCCTTGCTGGCACGATTGCCACCGGCACACTGATGGCTGTTTTCCTTTCCAACTCAGGTGGAGCCTGGGATAACGCCAAGAAGTTTGTTGAAGATGGCAACTTTGGTGGCAAGGGTTCTCTTGCTCACGAAGCCACAATCATCGGTGACACAGTCGGCGATCCGTTCAAGGACACTGCCGGTCCGGCTATCAACCCATTGATCAAGGTTATGAACCTTGTCGCTCTGCTTATCGCCCCAGCAGTGGTTTCAATGGCTCTTGAGAACCAGACCGCTCTGCGCTTAAGTGTGGCTTTAATTGCGGTTGCGGTCATCGTCATTTCAGTTGTGATCTCCAAGCGCCGCCCAATTGCAGTTGCCCAAGAGGTAATGGCCAACTAAGAATCTAGAAATAGCGGTTTTTGCCCAGATAATGGCGCAAAAACCGCTATTTCTATGCCTTTTGGCTACTTATTAAGCCAACTACGACACGCTCAACATTTTGCTGGCATTTGACAAGCAATAGGGGTGTACCTGCATAGTTCGTTGGGAAAGAAACCAAATTTTGTATATATAGGTCAAAGCGCGTAAGAGAGAGGATAAGACGATGTCGACAGTAAAACGTTTAGTAATTGTTGAATCCCCAGCTAAGGCCAAAACGATCCAGAAGTACCTCGGTGCTGGATACGAAGTCGAAGCCAGTGTTGGTCACGTTCGCGACCTACCCGAGCGCGCTGTTGATGTGCCGGCCGAGATTAAAAAGCAGCCCTGGGGCCGCATGGCAATCAATGTCGAAGATGATTTTGCCGCCTATTACGTAGTTAGTTCAAAGAAAAAAGATAAAGTCGCTGAACTCAAGCGAAAACTTGCTGATGCGGACGAACTTTTACTGGCTACTGATGAGGACCGCGAGGGTGAAGCAATCGCCTGGCACCTGATGGAAATCCTGCGACCTAAAGTTCCGGTCCGCCGAATGGTTTTTCACGAAATCACCCCTGAAGCAATCCGTCACGCTGCCGAGTCCACGCGCGACTTGGATATGGCAATGGTCGAGGCGCAAGAAACTCGCCGCCTAATTGATCGCCTTTACGGTTTTGAAGTTTCCCCAGTTCTTTGGCGCAAGGTTCAGGCTGGACTTTCAGCTGGCCGCGTGCAGTCTGTGGCTACTCGCCTGATTGTGGAACGCGAACGCGAACGTATTGCTTATCGCAGTGCGAACTATTGGGACATTGAAGGCATCTTTGATCCAGCATCTTTTAGCGCTGACCTAGTTGCTGTTGATGGAGTTCGAGTTGCCTCAGGTAAAGACTTTAATTCGCTCGGCCAACTAACTTCACCAAACGGCTTGACGCATCTCAACGAATCTGATGCCCGATCACTTTGTGATTCGCTCGCACAGTCTGCATTTACAGTGCGCAAGGTTGATGAGAAGCCGTATACCAATCGTCCCAAAGCACCATTTATGACTTCCACGCTTCAGCAAGCTGCATCTGGTCGTCTCAAGTGGGGTGCACAACGCACTATGCGCGTGGCACAGGGACTCTATGAGCGCGGTTACATCACATACATGCGTACAGACAGCACAACGCTGTCCGAGTCTGCAATCAAGGCTGCACGCACGCAAGCCGCATCCTTGTATGGCGCAGATCATATTTCTGAAGCACCTCGTCGTTATGACCGCAAAGTTAAGAATGCGCAAGAGGCACACGAGGCCATCCGCCCAGCCGGAGATGTCTTTCGCACGCCGGCCGAAGTCGCTGGTGAATTGGTTGGCGATGAATTCGCTTTGTATGACTTGATCTGGAAGCGCACGATTGCCAGCCAGATGGCTGATGCTCGTGGCACAACTGCCTCAATCCGTTTGGGCGCAACTTCCGGCGATGGCCGCGACGCAGAGTTTTCTGCCAGTGGCACTGTGATAACTTTCCGTGGCCACTTGGCTGCCTATGACGATGCCGACGAAGATCACGAAGCCAAAGATCAGGCTCGACGTTTACCAAACTTGGCCGTTGGAGATTCGGTTACTCCAACCCAGTTGAGCCCAACGGGCCACAACACCAATCCGCCAGCTCGTTACACCGAAGCATCGCTCGTCCAAAAACTTGAAGAGCTCGGAATTGGTCGACCTTCTACTTATGCCTCAATCATCAGTCGCATCATCGACCAGGGCTACATATGGAAGCGCGGCAGCGCACTTGTTCCGCATTTCTTGGCCTTCACTGTTGTGCGCTTGATGGAAGAAAACTTCGGTCAGTTAGTTGACTACGATTTCACCGCACAACTCGAAGAAGTTCTAGACCGCGTAGCTCGTGGTGAAGAGCAGCGCCTTGATGTTTTGAAGCGGTTCTATTTCGGCGATGATGCTGATGCCGAATCAATCTTTCCTGGGCTGGCTCCGCTAGTTGCTGTGTATGGCGACATCGATGCACGTGGCATGGCAACAATCCCAATCGAAGGTTCGGATGCGGTCATTCGCGTTGGTCGTTACGGCCCGTATCTTGAACGTGGCGAGACTCGTGCCAACATTCCATCGGACATGCCACCTGATGAGTTAGATGCTGAAAAGGCTGAAGAACTTTTCAATGCTCCATCAGGTGAACGCGAACTTGGTACTGATTCTGAAACTGGTCGCTTGATCATGGCCAAGACTGGGCGTTATGGTCCGTACTTCACCGAGGTACTTCCCGAAGATTCACCTAAGTCTGCCAAGCCACGCACTGCATCTTTGTTCTCAACGATGGAAGTTGAAACGGTAACTCTCGATGATGCTTTGCGTATGTTCACGTTGCCTCGCGAAATTGGTGTCGATCCAGCTGATGGCGAAACTATCACTGCCCAAAATGGTCGTTACGGTCCTTACTTGTTGAAGATTAAAGACTCGCGTAATCTACCGGGCGAAGAAGCAATCTTTACTTGCACACTTGAAGAAGCACTTGCCCTTTATGCTCAGCCCAAATTGCGACGTGGCCGCGGTCAAGCAGCCGAGCCATTAAAAATTATTGGCGCCGATCCTTCGACTGGAAAAGAAGTTGTTGTTCGTGAGGGTCGTTTCGGTATCTACATCACCGATGGGGAAACCAACGCTTCGCTTCGTGGTGGTGATTCTGTGGAAACAATTTCTATTGAACGAGCCTCAGATTTGCTTGCCGAACGTCGTGCTGCTGGTCCAAGTCCGAAAAAGACCGCTGCTCGTAAGGCTCCAGCCAAAAAGACTGCAGCCACCAAAAAGGCAGTTGCTAAGCGCAGCGCAGTCAAGAAGGTAGCGGCTAAAAAAGCTCCAGCCAAAAAGAGTGGCATCGGTAAGACTGCCGCGCAAAAGGCTACTGACACAGTCACCAATTAGAGTGTGTGTGTGACTACAGGGTTTTTCATCGCCATCGAAGGTGGCGAAGGTGCGGGTAAATCAACTCAAGCAAAGTTATTGGCTAGGCACCTTGAATCTATGGGCTTTGAAGTAGTTACAACTCGCGAGCCTGGTGGAACTCATACGGCAGAAAAAATCCGTGACATTTTGCTTGACCCAAAAATCGATGACATGCCTG
>CAIVPQ010000152.1 GCA_903907835.1 uncultured Actinomycetes bacterium | reverse complement strand
GGCCAGACACTGGAATTGTTGTCGGCGGAGTTGTTGTTGCACCTAAAGCAAGTGAATTAATTTTCTCCATCGCATTGGCGGTTGAAAACCGTTTAACGGTTGATCAGATTGCACACACTTTCACTATTTATCCATCGCTTACTGGCTCAATAGCCGAAGCGGCTCTAAGGCTGCATAACACGACTAAATAGTTAGCCAGTGATTTCAATTAGTGCAGTGCCACTTGTAACAGTGTCGCCAAGCACGGCACTGATGCTGGCAATAACTCCAGCCTTGTGCGCATTGAGCGGCTGTTCCATCTTCATAGCCTCGAGTACAACGACAAGTTCACCAACTGCTACTGCTTGGCCGATTTCAACCGCCACCTTCACAATTGTTCCTTGCATCGGGGCAATTACTGAGTCACCTGAATCTCCAAGATGAGTCTTGCTGGACTTCTTGCGGCTTGATTTCTTGACGCTCTTACCTGGCTGACCAATCGCGAGATCTCCAGGTAGCACGACCTCAATGCGACGGCCATTTACTTCAACGGTGATTGGTGAACTAGTAGTTGTTGCTTCGATGTCAGCAGATGTACCTGAGTACGCCGGAATAACATTCTTGAATTCAGTTTCAATCCAGCGAGTGTGCACGCTAAATGGTGTTGTTGGATCGCTTGGCGCAAAAGCGGGATCGCGAACAACTTCACGGTGGAAAGTAATTGCGGTGGCAATTCCATCAACCTCGAACTCATCAAGTGCGCGTCGTGAACGAGCCAGAGCCTCATCACGAGTTCGTCCCGTAACAATCAATTTGGCAAGAAGTGAATCGAAATTACCGCCAATAACATCGCCCTGAGAGAATCCAGCATCCACCCGAATACCAGGGCCACTTGGGGTCTTCCATGTCGCTAGAACACCAGGTGCGGGTAAGAAGCCACGGCCTGGATCTTCGCCGTTGATTCGGAATTCAATTGAGTGGCCACGGATTTCAGGATCGCCATAGCCAATCTCTTCGCCTTGTGCGATTCGGAATTGTTCACGCACTAAGTCAATGCCAGCAACTTCTTCAGTTACCGGATGTTCAACCTGAAGGCGAGTGTTGACCTCGAGGAACGAGATAGTTCCGTCTAGACCAATTAGGAACTCGCAAGTTCCTGCGCCTACGTAGTTGGCTTCCTTCAAGATTGCCTTGCTCGAGGCATAAAGTTCTGCGACTTGAGCATCAGACAAGAATGGCGCAGGCGCCTCTTCAACAAGTTTTTGATGACGACGCTGGAGCGAACAGTCGCGCGTTGAAACGACAACTACATTGCCGTGAGAATCTGCAAGGCATTGGGTTTCAACATGGCGCGGATTGTCTAGGTAGCGCTCAACAAAGCATTCTCCGCGGCCAAAAGCAGCAACAGCTTCACGAACAGCTGAATCAAACAACTCGGGAATTTCTTCTAGATTGCGAGCAACCTTAAGGCCACGACCTCCACCACCAAAGGCAGCTTTGATTGCGATCGGCAGACCATGGGCCTTTGCAAATTCAACTACTTCTTGACCATCTTTAACTGGGTCAGGAGTTCCTTGCACTTGTGGGGCGCCAGCGCGAGCCGCGATGTGACGAGCCGAGACTTTGTCACCTAGGTCGCGGATTGCTTGTGGCGATGGCCCAATCCAAATTAATTTGGCGTCAATTACGGCTTGGGCAAAATCAGCATTCTCTGAAAGGAAACCATAACCAGGATGAACTGCATCGGCGCCAGATTTTTTGGCAGCTTCAATAATCTTGTCGATTACTAAGTAACTTTCAGCAGCGGTTTTTCCACCAAGGGCAAATGCTTCGTCAGCAACACGAACGTGGAGTGCGTCGCGATCAGGCTCGGCATAGACTGCGATGCTCTTGATTCCGGCATCTTTACAGGCACGCGCAACACGAATTGCAATTTCACCACGGTTGGCAATCAACACTGAAGTGATTTTCTTATTCGCGCTCACAAGTTCTCCTGTCGCCACTCTTATCGTGCAATTCTATTGGAAACGAGCCATAGCAAGGCTGCACGCCAGCTACTGCCAGAGCGAAGTCCAGTCAATCCCGAGTTTGCTACTTAATTCGCGCATTAACACCATGGAAAGTCCGGCAACTGCAGGTGTATCGCCATCCATCTTCTTAATGAATGCGGCGCTGCGACCTTCATGAGTAAAACCACCAGCTACATGCATTGGTTCATCACTAGCTACGTAGCGTTCGATCTCTAGGTCAGAAACTTCAGCGAACTCGACAACTGCCCCAGCGGTGCCGGTTTGAGTTTGACCAGTTCTTAAGTCGTGAACCCAGTGACCGGTATGTAGGTAACCAGATTTGCCTTGCATGTTTTGCCAACGCTGAATTGCTTCATCTGGAGTGCTTGGCTTGCCATAACTTTTACCTTCAAACTCGAGCATCGAGTCAGCGGCGATCACTAGCAGGTCGCGTGATTTGGTGACTGTGATGTTAGAAATAACAGCTTGTCCCTTTGCAGTGGCAAGCGCCACGACCAGTTCGCTGGTGCTAACAGGCCCAAGTTGAACCGCGATTGCCTCTTCGTCCACGTCACTTACCTGAACAAGCGGAGTGATGCCGCCGTCTTTTAGTAGGCGATAGCGAGAGGTCGATGCAGATGCGAGCAGAACTAGGTGAGTTGTCATTAGCGCGCGAGTGCCGAGTTTCGCCAGCCACTTACCCCAGTTTGATTAGGTGTGCGCATTTTGCGAGCGTTATCTTGCCAAGTAGATGTCGGGCGCGCTTTGGCAGCTTGCTTAGCAACAACATTGGTCAAAACTGCAATCACCGCAGCCAACTCTTCGTCAGTTGGCTCACCTTTAACTACGCGAAGATCAAGCATCACAGTGGGATGTTCCCGTGCTTCTTCGGTGGCATAGTTTGACGCTTGCCTTTAAGGCTGCGAAGCGCCCGCGTGATAGCAACACGAGTTTCATTTGGCTGGATTACCGCATCAATGTAACCAAGGTCAGCAGCTTGATACGGATTGGCCAAAGTATCGTCATATTCCTGAACTAAGCGCGCGCGTTCAGCAACTGGATCACTGGCACCAGAAAGTTCCTTGCGATACAAAATGTTGACCGCCCCTTGAGCGCCCATAACAGCAATCTGCGCAGTTGGCCAAGCCAAGTTAATGTCTGCACCAAGGTGTTTTGAACCCATAACAAGGTATGCGCCACCGTACGCCTTGCGAGTGATCACAGTAACGAGCGGAACCGATGCCTCGGAATATGCGTAAAGCAGCTTTGCTCCTCGGCGAATAATCCCTTGCCATTCTTGGTCAGTGCCAGGTAAGAAACCAGGCACATCAACAAATGTGACCACCGGAATATTGAAGGCATCGCAAGTGCGCACAAATCGAGCGGCCTTTTCACTGCCGTCAATATCTAATGCGCCAGCAACCTGCATCGGTTGGTTAGCAATGATGCCGACGCTTTGACCTTCGATACGGCCGTAGCCCGTGATGATGTTTTGTGCGAAGAGTGCTTGTGTTTCCAAAAAGTCGCCATCGTCGAGTACAGACTCAATAACTGTGTGCATGTCATAGGGCTGATTAGGTGAATCAGGGATGAGGGTATCGAGTTCACGGTCTTCTTCGTTGATATCAAGGTCAGTCTCAACATCATGCGAAGGAACTTCGTCAAGATTGTTGCTTGGCAAGAATGACAAGAGGTGCTTCACGTAATCAAAAGCGTCTTCTTCATCGTGAGCCATGTAGTGAGCAACACCAGATTTTGTGCTGTGCGTGCGTGCGCCACCTAGTTCTTCAAATTCCACATCTTCGCCAGTAACTGTTTTGATTACATCAGGACCAGTAATGAACATGTGTGAAGTTTTGTCGACCATGACAATAAAGTCAGTTAGCGCAGGAGAATAAACCGCGCCTCCAGCACTTGGGCCTAGCATCAATGAGATCTGCGGGATAACACCAGATGATCGAGTATTGCGTTTGAAAATTTCACCGTACAAGGCAAGAGATGCGACACCTTCTTGTATGCGTGCGCCACCTGAATCGTTAATGCCAATCATCGGACAGCCGGTCTTTAGGGCAAGATCCATGACCTTAACGATTTTCTGTCCGAACACTTCGCCTAGCGATCCGCCAAAAACTGTGAAGTCTTGGGAGAACACACAAACTGGGCGACCATCAATCGTGCCGTAGCCAGTGATGACACCATCTCCGTAAGGGCGATTGGCATCCATGCCGAAGTTTGTTGAACGGTGGCGAGTAAGGCCATCAAGTTCTTGAAAGGAACCTTCATCAAGCAAATGCTCGATGCGCTCCATGGCCGTGAGCTTGCCCCGGGCATGCTGTTTTACTGCAGCTGCTTGGGCGCGTTCGTCAGCTTGGGCGCGATGAATCTCTAAATCAGCCAATTTGCCCGCTGTTGTATGAATGTCGATGGAAATTTCACCCTTATCGGCGCTCACTGTTACCTCCGTTATGTTCCTTCGCCTACCCTAGCGATATGGATAGCAAACTTGGGGGAGCGCATCGGCGTGGGTTGCAACCTGCCAAAATCGCGCAGGAATTGCAGGAGCTGGAAAATACTTGGGCAAAGGTGGAAATCTTTGATTCAGTATCTTCGACCAATGATGTGATTCTGGAGCACCTCAGTAAATTAGCGCTGTTCGATGGATTAGTTGTCATAGCCGATGAGCAAACAAAAGGTAGGGGTCGACTCGAACGCGAGTGGACTAGTCCTTGGGGTGCAGGCATTGCAATGAGCATTGCGCTAAATAAACAGAAGACTCAGATTCCAATTTCAACTGTTCCGCTCTTTGCGGGCCTGTGTGTAATTCAGTCATTAGAAAGTTTGGGAGCCTCTGCGCAACTTAAGTGGCCCAATGACATAGTGACCTTTGACGAGCAAGATGTGTTGCGCAAACTTGGTGGCATTTTGGTGCAACTTCATCAAGATGTTTTGGTAATTGGCATTGGTTTGAATGTTGACCTTACTGAAAGTGAATTACCCACACAGATGGCAATTTCTTTGAGTCTGGCTGGATTCACAATTGAGCGCGAAAGATTAATCGCACGGATAATCTCGAATTTCTCTGAAATCACGAATTCCCAGAATCTGAAACTTGAGAGCTGGATGGATCAGTATCGAAAGGCTTGCTGCACTATCGGACAGGAACTTCGCATTAGCCAGGTTGCCGGTGAGGCACTCGTCGGACGTGCGATTGCAGTTTCGAATGATGGCGCATTACAGATAGAAATTGACGGAGTCGTGCGAGATATTTCAGTTGGAGATGTTGAGCATGTTCGAGCAGTGGATGCTACCGCTTTGACAGATTAGTTCGCTGAGGTGTTTTCCGTAACGAGTGCGGACGATTCTGGATGGGCTTTAAATACCCACTTGCGATAGCTCCAGAATCGAAAGATGGTTCCAAGGGGAAGTCCCACACCAAATTTGGCGATGTTTACCGACAGTGCGCTGTCCTTGTTAAAGACATAACTCGCCACTGCCACACAAATTGATGCGATTGCAAGAGCAACTGCGTTAAGTACAAAAAATATAAAATACTCACGACGAAATGAACTGCGTGCGCGGTATCGGAAAGTCCAATAGCGATTTCCAAAATAAGCGACAAAAGTCGCAGTTACCCCAGAAATTATGTTCGCGGTTACTGGATGATCGCCAAGGATGCCATCGCCACCGAGCAGCAATAGGTTAAACAGCCCAAAATCCACAATAAAAGCAGCAAGCCCGATGATTCCGAACTTGCTGGCCTCAACGCGAAAGCGTTTCACTAGGCTAGAAATCTGCACTAACCTAGGCTATCTCTAGTCGGTATTGGATTATCCCCGTGGTGCGAACATTTGCTATTCTGCGGTAAATTCAAGGTAAATGTTTTAGGTTTCGCGATTTTCGAAAGGTAAGTATCTGTGGCACAAAGAATTCTTATCGTTGAAGATGAGAAAGACATCGCTGAATTAATCAGCATGAGTCTTCGGGGTGCGGGTTACGAGACAGCAATTTGTTATGACGGTTTAAGCGCATTGGAATTCTTCCGTCGGGCAAAGCCGGATCTTTTGATGCTTGACTTGATGTTGCCTGGTCGCGACGGAATAGAAGTTTGTCGTGCCATTAGGCTCGAAAGTGGTGTCCCAATTGTGATGCTTACCGCTCGATCAGACACTCAAGATATCGTCAATGGGCTTGAAGCCGGTGCTGACGACTATCTTATCAAGCCAGTTGTTGGCTCCGAGCTCATTGCCCGAATTCGGGCGCGATTGCGCAAGATCGAGCCAACAGGAATAAAAGAGATTGAAATTGGCGACTTGGTTATTGACACTTCTGGCCACACAGTCAAGCGCGGCGAAGAGGTAATTCCGTTGACGGTTTTAGAGTTCAAACTATTAACAACTTTGGCCAAACGTCCATGGCAAGTTTTCACACGGGAATCGCTATTGCAAGAGGTTTGGGAATATCGTCATGCGGCTGATACGCGCTTGGTGAATGTTCATGTTCAGCGACTTCGCGCAAAGGTTGAGCATGATCCAGAGAATCCTGAAATTGTTATGACAGTTCGCGGCGTTGGGTACAAGGCCGGATCAAACTAGATCGTGGCTAACCTGCCCTTATTCCTGGCAAAGGCGTTAAACGTCTGGCGCAGAAATCTACAATTGCGATTAGTGCTAATCACTCTTGGTGTTTCAGCAATAGTCATTGGAATTGTCGGGGCGTTGCTACTTAATCAGGTTGTTAGCGGCCTTCTCGATGCCAAACAAAAGTCAGCCTCCTTTGAGGCCTCTGCTGCGCAGCAGGAAATCCAGAATCTCCTTGATGCAACTGAGACTGGAGTTGGTGAACCAAACGTCACTCGGTTAGTTGACTCAGTGATTACTGCGCTGGCGATTAGAGCCGGAACACCAGGAATTTTTGACGCTTTATTTTTGAGTGACCCATCAATTAGTGGGGCACCACAACGTGGAACAAAGTTAGTGGCCGAGTCTTCAATCCCACTGTCTTTGCGAGAATCGTTACACAAAAATCGTAAACAAGCTTGGGTATACGGAAAGATAAATTACGAAGATGGAACCCAAGTAACGGGAATTATTTTCGGTAATACGGTGAATGTTCCCAACGTTGGTCAATACGAACTTTACTTACTATTCCCACTTGCCAATGAACAGAATTCTGTGAACCTTGTCCGAAGTGGGGTGGCGGTAACAGGCTTGGCTTTGTTCTTTGGGCTTGGAGTTTTGGCCATGTTCGTTACCGCACGAGTAACAGAGCCTGTTCGAAGAGTGGCTGAGGTTGCCGAAGAATTCGCAGAGGGTGATCTGGGCAGCCGACTAAATGTTCATGGCGAAGACGACCTAGCTCGCCTTGCTGAATCCTTCAACAAGATGGCCGATAGTTTACAAAGCCAAATCACTCGGCTAGAGACTCTGTCGTTAGTGCAGCAGCAGTTCGTATCTGATGTTTCTCACGAACTTCGGACGCCATTGACCACAGTTCGCATGGCCAGTGAATTGATCTATAACGCACGCAGCAAGTTTGATCCAGAAACAGCGCGATGTGCAGAACTTTTACAGCGACAGGTAGAGAGATTTTTCCATCTCCTAAATGACCTACTTGAGATTAGCCGTTTTGATGCAGGTGCGGGCGCGTTGGAAGCTTCAACGATTGACCTGGTGGCGCTGACCCGAGACATTGTTGAAAATGATGCGCGAATTGCAACAGCGCATGAAACCTATCTCTCGTTTGATTCAACTCAGACCTATGCCTTTATCGAAGGAGACTCGCGAAGAATTGGACGCATTATTCGCAACCTTGTCGCGAATGCAATCGAACATTCCGAGGGTAAGCCTGTTGAGGTTAAGCTGCGCTCGAGTGATGAGGCAGTATCTATAAGTGTGCGCGACAGTGGTCAGGGATTGTCGGAAGAAAATCAAGAACGAGTTTTTGGCAGATTCTGGCGTGCCGATCCATCACGTGCCCGCACATTGGGTGGAAGCGGCCTTGGGCTTTCCATTTCGATGGAAGACGCTCAATTGCATGGTGGGAACATCGCAGTTTGGGGTCGACCAAACAAGGGTGCACAATTCGTCTTAACGCTGCCGCGAAGAGTCAATGCCCCTTACACAGCTGCCCCAATTAAAGCGAGTGATGTTGATGCGTAAATCAATTTTGTTCCTAATCTTGAGCACATTTGCATTGACCGGTTGTGCCAACATTCCACAAAGCTCAAGGGTGCAAATTGATGACACGATTGCAACCGCACCTGACTCACAACTGATTCGAGTCATTGCTAGACCGCCAGTGAAAAATGCGAGCCCAGAAGAACTTGTAAAAAGTTTCTTTCAGGCTTGTGCTGATTCGAGTAATGGATATGCAATTGCCCGCCAATATCTCACTAGGTCAATTGCACAATCGTGGGATCCTGATGCGGGCATTTCAGTTTTTGACGAAACTAGATTGTCAGTGAGTAACGAAGTCGGTGGAGTTATTGTGTCTGCGCCGTTGGTTAGGTCGGCGAACGAGTCTGGTCACATGGAAATAGCCGAGCGATCCGCACAGCTGCAAGAGTTTTTTGGTTTGACCCGAAACAATGACGGTGAATGGAGAATCAGCGAGCTTCGTAATGGAGTGTTTTTGGCCCAAAGTGATGCAGTTCGATCATTTCGCGGCTATCCGGTTTATTTCTTGGACAAAGAATTAAGAACACTAATTCCAGATTCAATTTTGGTGGCACAGGGTAATGCTGGGGCTGCAACAAAACTGATGGAAACCTTGTTACTTGGTCCAAGGAGTATGTTGGCTAGTGTCCAAACCAGTGCAATCCCTAGAGATACCGCGCTAACTTTTGGCTCTGTACCAATCGTAAATAGCGTAGCCAAAGTTGATTTAACTTCAGCTGTCCTAGGCGCTTCGGTCAAAGCTCGTAAGGCTTTAGCAGCTCAAATCGTATCGACGTTAACATCCCTACCATCTGTGGATCGAGTCCGTATCACCGTTTCGGGACAACAGTTATCGACCCCAGGTTTTCCAGCTGAAATGTCACGCGCTGATCTCGTTGATTTCCAACCACAAGATGCATCACAGGCAAATGTCTTGAATGTTGTGGTTGGAACACGTGGAGTTAATGCTGACCCGACACAAGGCGAAAAGAAGACTTGGACATTGTCACTTTCTGATGAAACAAGTATTGGCGAAGTTGCAAACTCTCTTTCAGGTGCTCAGGTTGCTGCTGTTTCTGGTGATGCTAAAAAACTATTTATCGCCAATGAAAATATTCGAAGATTCAAGTTAATTGCTCGAGGTGAGTCATTATCAAGACCAGCCTGGGACTTAAAGAAGAACGTCTACGTTGCCGATTATGGTCGCGGAGTTTCGAGATATTCAGCAAATGGACAATCCCGTCAGGTGTTTATCTCGTATAACAATGTCGGTGATGAAAGTCAGATTCGTAAAATTGCAATTGCCCCAGATGGGGTTCAAGTTGCACTAATTTTCACATACGGTTCTCAAGACTTTATTGCTGCGGGAATGTTGGAATCCAATAACGGAGTCTCACAGATTATTGGCATCCATCGCGTAGAACAGAGCATCGATGCTGTTCGTGATATAGCTTGGCTATCTGAAAACCAACTTGTCGTTCTGGGCAGGATTAATACTGCGGTTGATCAATTGTTCACAGTTTCAACAGCAGATGGTTCTACCGATGCCAAAGTTGTCCCGATTGGCGCTCAGCATCTTGCGGTCAATTCACGAGGGCTTGTGGTTATTTCTGTTGTGGACGGTACCAACGAATACGTAATAACTAAAGAAATAGGTGCATGGAAACAGATTGCGAAAGGTCAAGCGCCGTTCTTCACTCGCTAGACCCAACCTTAACTTTTCACCAAGTTGCCTTAATTTCTTGCCGGACTAAATCAACCATGCTGCAATATCTAAATGCTCAGCGACTTGGTGAATTTACTTTTCCCATCGACATGTTTTGGGTGTAAAAAACTTGGCGAAATTCTGTGTCCGACATGCAGAGAGATGTTGCGACCGCACGAGAGAAATGAATTCGAATACCTTTCCACCGTTGCTTGTGCTGGTAATTACTCAGGATGGCTTCGCTCGGCGGTGTTAGGAGTAAAAGAAGGCGATGTCCGTGCAATGCCAGCGTTAGTCAAAGCGGTGGCAACGGCATGGCAGATTCTGCCAGTAGCCAATCGCCCTGCAGCTATAGTCCCTATCCCGAGCACAACCGAAAAAATTAGAGTGCGCGGCTCGGACACTATTTTGAAGTTGTCGCAAGGTTTACAAAGAGAATTGCGCAATCTTGGCCAGCCAGAAACATCCGTTAATCCAATACTCAAACTCAATAGAGTCGTGCAAGATCAAGTTGGACTTGATGCCACCATGCGACAGCTAAATTTGCAAGATGCCTTCAGTGCTATCTCGGCAATATCTGGCCCTGTCGTAATTCTTGATGATGTTGTTACAACTGGCTCAACCCTTAATGCAGCGGCTAAAGCACTGACAATTGCTGGGGCCCAAAAAGTTTTTGGAATTTCCATATGTGGATGACCCATGAGGCATTAGCGTGTAGGTATGGCGCCCACCCGGGTCCGTGATTGCGTAGTAGGGCGACTCTCAGGAGTTGGTCTACTACAAGCCGATGCCAGCCGCAGGCTAAGCGGTCCACGTAAGGCGACTTTTGGTCGTTCGATCACGGTGCGGCTTAGAAGTAAGTCCTACCTTGCCGTTGGTCCAGATGGCCAACGATCCAAGAGAAGGTCATTAGTGGCGATTGACGCTGCGAGGACTTCTGTAGGCGATTGTGGGGTCGAAAATCAGGTCGGCTGGGTGGGCGTCATTTACTTTTTTAATCGAAAAATATCCCTGCTATGAAAGGAAATAAAAATGACTACACAAGCAAATATCACATTCGGCGACAACGCACTATCCATCGTTGTGCGTGGGCGTCACGCCAATGTGTCATCCAGATTTCGAGAACATGCAGTGGAAAAGCTCTCAAAAATAAATCGATTTGCAATGCCTTTCAGGCACGTAGATGTTGAAGTTTCTCATGAGGCAAATCCTCGTCAGCATGATCGCGCCTATGAAGTAGAGCTCACTTGTAATGGTGTTGGACCAGTCTTGCGAGCCGAGGCTCATGCTTCTGACAAGTACACCGCTTTGGATTTGGCCTATGAACGACTGCAGGAGCGTCTTCGTCGCATGCATGACAAAGCAAAATCAATAGACCATCGGCGCATTCACCCAAAGCAAGAAACAGTGGAATCCGTTGTTGACCAAGAAGCATTTACTCCCGAGTCCGATGACAATTTGGTCGGTGACAATGTGGACGGCGAAATCGTCTTGCTCAGTGGCCCACTTGTAGTGCGAACAAAACAGATTGAAAGTTTGGCGATAACAGTTGAGCAAGCGGTAGAAGCGATGGAATTAGTCGGCCACGATTTCTATTTGTTTAATAACGTTGAAACACAAAAATGTAGTGTGCTTTATCGTCGCCGAGGGTATGACTTCGGACTCATCGAGTTGGACGTTTCTAAAGGCTAGTTCCGTTAGTTCGCGGCCAACTATTTTTCACAGTAATTGGTCGCGAACCTATCAGCCACCTGCCTATTCTTAGTACATGACTCAAGAACAAGAGTTCGAAGTTGTTAAGAAATTTGATGACTATGAACTGCGCCAGTATGCCCCTTGCGTATTAGCGCAGGTGGCTGTCACTGGTGAATTTGAAAGTGCAGGTAGTCGAGGCTTTGGCCCGCTAATTGCATTTATCAGCGGTCGCAATAATTTTGGGACAAAAGTTGCGATGACTGCACCCGTGATTCAGCACCCGCGAGGTGACGAGCATGTAGTTAGTTTTGTTATGCCCAGCACCTATTCGCGAACTGATCTGCCAGATCCTTCGGATAAAAATGTCTCGCTAAATGTCATACCTGCTGAGTTAGTAGCGGTTGTCAGATTCTCTGGTCGATGGACAAGGCAAACATATCTAGCCAAACTTGGGATGCTTCTCAATTGTCTAAACCGAGATGGTTTGATTCAAAATGGCGAGGCAAGGTTTGCCAGATTCGACCCGCCCTGGACTCCTTGGTTTATGCGAAGAAATGAAATCCAAGTACCTGTGCGTTATTCCTGAATCAAACTGACTTTGGCGCCCATCGACTTAATCGTCTTTGAGGTCCGATCCATAGCTTTTTTGAGCCTGGTCTTGTTTGTACTTATCCAACGCCCTGTCTTTAATGCGCGATTCACATCAAGAACACGTACTGGGAAATCACGTGTGATGAGGGTCGGAGCATATTCCGCTTTAGTCACAATGAATCGATGGTTTGGTTGCTCAGTAAAGGTCCAACGATTGATGACTCCTTCATATTGCACAGATTCAGGGTCTGGCTGTGCGGCAACCAAATTTCCATGGCTGTAGGCAACCCACATCCGACCAATCTTTTGAATTGGCTCTACCGAGTGCGTGTGGTCACCATCAATAAGATCCACGAGTCCTGTTCTGGCGATCTTGTTGGCCAGTAACAGTTGATTGCTATTTGGGTAATTAGCGTATTCACTTCCCCAATGCATTTTTGCAATTACAACTTCAGCGCCAGCATCACGGCATGCCTTAGCTGCTTGGGCGACCTTAAGGAAACTTGTTTGGTTTGCCAGCCATTTGCGGCCATTTGGGTAGGGGAATCCATTAAAGCCGTATGTGAATGCAATGATTCCAACTTTTACTGGACCAGTGGAACTTTGTACCGTCATGATGAGAGGTTTTTTTGAGGCTGCTTCAGATTTGTATGTGCCAGTATGTGCAATGCCAGCAGCATCTAGAAAATCAATCGTTCTTTTTACACCGGCTTCGCCGTCATCAAAAGAATGATTAGAAGTTTGATCGCACATGTCAAAACCAAGCCGCTTTACGGCAGAAACAATTTGGGGCGGTGAACGAAATACTGGATAGCCCGTATATTTCCCGCCCAACTTTGCAAGGGGAGTTTCTAGATGACACAGCGCCAAATCAGATTTCTTGATAATCGAACCGACGCCCGAGAGTTGCGGGAAGAAATCCCAATTCCCATTCTTGCCATCAGTTCGGGCCTGGGTCCACATACGTTCGTGCAAAAGCAGGTCTCCCGTAGTGACAACATTTAGCACTCGTGGAGACTTTAGGGACTTGACTGATGCCTGCGTGAGTTGCTGCGAGGAAATTGATGCTGCCAGGACCGGGATCGAACACACCAAGAAGATTTTGCGCATACCTAAATTATCCTCACTTCGTTGGCGATCAATCGACACCGCGTTATAAACTAAAATCCCATGAAACTGGCACAATTAAGTGTGCCTAATCGACTTTCTGACTCAACATCGCCCTACCTACTCCAACATGCCGATAATCCAGTTGATTGGTACCCATGGGGTCAAGAGGCTTTCGATGAAGCAAAACGCAGAGATGTACCAATTTTCCTAAGCGTTGGATATAGCGCTTGTCACTGGTGCCATGTGATGGCACATGAAAGCTTTGAAAGTGAAAATGTGGCTGCGCTATTGAACGCAGGTTTTGTAAATATTAAAGTCGATCGTGAAGAGTTACCCGCGGTTGACTCTCTTTATATGCAAGCAACTCAAGCCATGTCAGGTCATGGTGGTTGGCCAATGTCTGTGTGGTTGGACCATGAACGCAAGCCTTGGTACGCGGGCACTTACTTTCCAGCAACCCCATCACATGGAATGCCATCTTTCACTCAAGTTGTCCTGGCACTTGGTGACACCTGGACAAATGAGCGAGAAAGAGTAAGTGATTCCGCTAATCGGATT
This sequence comes from uncultured Actinomycetes bacterium, assembly GCA_903907835.1. Taxonomy (GTDB): domain Bacteria; phylum Actinomycetota; class Actinomycetes; order S36-B12; family UBA5976; genus UBA5976. The sequence goes on along the minus strand of CAIVPQ010000152.1, from coordinate 613 downwards.
ATGCAGGCAATTGGCGAGCGAGGTGAGTTCGTAAATAGTGATGAGTTGCAGTTGAGCAAGGACTCAGTTTTTGAATCCCTTAAGTCAGCAGTCAACCAATTAGCCAATGCATTTGATCCAATCAATGGCGGATTTGGTGGGGCGCCAAAATTCCCTTCTCCCATGGTGTTGGAATTTTTGATGCGCTTTGAGAGCTACTTGATGCTTAATGAACAAGATAGCGATCCGCGAATAACTGAAATGGTGAATAAAACATTTGAAAGAATGGCGCGCGGTGGAATTTACGATCAACTCGATGGTGGATTTGCCCGGTATAGCGTTGATGATGCTTGGCTTGTGCCACATTTTGAAAAGATGCTTTATGACAATGCCCAATTACTCAGCGCATACACAAGTTGGTATCGAATCTCTGGTAATCCTTTAGCAAAAAGGATCATTGAAGAGACTGCTTCATTCTTCATTCGTGAGATGCAAACACCAGAAGGTGGCTTTGCCTCAGCTTTAGATGCAGACAGTCTTGATGTGAAACATAACGAATCACGTGAAGGCGCGTTTTATGTTTGGACTCTGCCTCAACTTATCGAGTCCTTGGGTGAACTTGATGGAAAATTTG
>CAIVPQ010000151.1 GCA_903907835.1 uncultured Actinomycetes bacterium | reverse complement strand
TTTGCCGAGCAATTCCTCGCTGTCTTTTATGCCGTTAAAGACCCAAAAACACCAATCAAAGCTAAAGCCATGTTGGCAGCGGCTTTGGCTTACTTTATTGTCCCCACTGATTTAATTCCAGATTTTGTAATCGGCTTTGGCTTCACGGATGACTTCGCCGTTCTAACAATGGTGCTTCGCCACCTGAGCACCACGGTCACTAATGACCATCACGAATTAGCTCGAAGGCGCCTGCAAAGCGACGAGCAATCTTCGAAGTGATGAAAGTCGATTAAGGCCAGCTTCTCCCGCATGCCCTCGGGTAACCCAAATGTCTAGGGCGCAATCAGGTGGCGCGTCACCGGCAATGTTTACATGCGTGCAGGCACGCGGACAGTCTGCAGCGCCATCAATAAGTTCTGGGAATGATTCAATTATTTCTTCAGGCTCAACATGTGCCAACCCGAATGAACGCAACCCTGGAGTATCAATTACCCAGCCGGAGTCATTTGGTAGCGGTATTGCCTGAGCAGAAGTTGAAGTGTGTTTACCTCGACCGGTTACCGCATTGACAATTCCTGTCGCGCGCGCAGCCAGTGGGGCAATTGCATTTACTAACGTAGATTTGCCGACCCCAGAATGTCCGACAAATACTGTCGTGCGCCCATGTAAAGCTTCAACAACTTCGGAGATACCTTCACCCGTAGCTTGATTAACCAGAATGTGGGACAGGTCCATGCCAGCGTAATTGTCTAGCAAATTTTGGGCCGAACCTAAATCGACTTTGGTGATAATCAGGAGTGGATCAAGTCCGGCTTGAAATGCTGCAACTAGTGCACGATCAATTAAGCCAGTTCTTGGTTCAGGATTTGCCGCGGCAGTAACAATTGCCATTTGGTCTGCATTTGCAACAATCACTCGCTCTACTGGGTCGCTGTCGTCGGCAGTTCGAGTTAACACCGTTGTACGAGGTATTAACTCAACTAATCGAGCCAAAGTATCGACCTTGCCAGTTAGGTCACCAACAAGTCGGACGCGATCGCCGATCACAACACCTTTGCGACCAAGCTCGCGAGCCTTAATGGCAAGAACTGTATGTTGATCTTCATGCGCCACCCCGTCTGGGACCGCACAAGTTATTCGACCTCGATCAACTCCGATAACGCGCGCTGTTGTTGCTTGCGAATAGTCAGGTCTGTCTTTACTCCGCCTGCGCGAATTGGTCCGCGAAGGGCGGCGACCGATAGCGTCCTCGTCGTAAAAGGTCACTGACTCACCAGGTGCATCCACATGCCGGCAAAATCGGGCAGAGTTTTACTCGTGGTTTCAATGTTCTCAATCACTAGGCCGTCAATTGCTAAGCCCAGCACAGCACCAGCCATTGCCATGCGATGGTCCGAATAGGTCGCAAATTGTCCATTATGCAATTTCTTAGGATTGATGATTAGTCCGTCGGATGTCTCAGTCACATCGCCGCCTAGGTTGTTTATTTCCGTTGCCAGCGCGGCTAGTCGATCTGTTTCATGTCCTCTTAAATGTCCGATGCCGCGCAACTGAGACGGTGAATTTGCCAAAGCGCAAAGTGCGGCAATAACTGGGCTGAGTTCGCCAACATCATGAAGATCGACATCAATTCCATTGATAACACCGGTGCCGGTAAAGGTCACATCGTTACCTACTCGAGTGACATGTGCACCCATAAGTGCCAGCAAATTGCGCAGGGCATCTCCAGCTTGATTGGTCTCTGTCGGCCAATCAGGGATTGTCACGGAGCCACCACAGACCAAAGCGGCAGCGATGAAGGGCGCGGCATTAGAAAGATCTGGCTCGACAGTGACATTGAACCCCGCTGGAATCTTTGGTTGCACAGTCCATTTGGCATTGAATTCATCAGTTATATCGACATCCACTTGCACACCCACATGGCGCAGGACTTCAACTGACATTTCGATGTGTGGCATCGACGGTAATGCGCCACCTGAATGAATAACAGTTATGCCCGAGTCGTATCTACAGCCAGCCAGCAACAATGCGCTAACAAACTGTGATGAGGCAGAGGCATCAAGGGTTACTGTATTTCCTGCAACGAACCCCTTGCCATGAACGGTGAAAGGTAGTGTGCCTCTACCTTCATCGCTTATCTCAATGCTTAAGTCGCGTAGCGATTGAATGATTTGATTCATCGGACGCACACGTGCATGCGGATCGCCATCAAAGCGAATGTTGCCGTGGGCAAGAGCAGCTACTGGAGGGACAAATCTCATTACAGTTCCAGCTAAACCACAATCGACTTCGCTTGGGCCAGTCAGTGGTCCGGGTGTAACTATGAAACTTTCGCCATCGTCTTCTACCGCAACTCCAAGACTGGAAAGTGCCCCAGCCATTAAAAGGGTGTCTCGGGCGCGGAGTGGGTGATTTATTCGTGATGGTTCACTAGCAATCGCCGCTAAAACAAGCCAGCGATTGGTAAGTGACTTGGATCCAGGAATTCTTACTTCGCCAACCAAAGGGCTGGTCCGGTGCGGGGCATTCCATAAATCAATCACAAAGTACAGCCTAACGGCTGGCACACTAGTAAGTATGTGCGGAAGATACGCGTTGGCAACGGACGTAAAAGTTGTTGCGGCAAATTACAACGTTTCCCAGGCAACTCTGCGTGATGGCTCGCTAGCAGATTTGAGTGCGAGTATCTTGCCAATTACACAATTAGGACAAGGTGCGGTAGCGCCAAATTACAACATTGCCCCAACGCAAAACTTGGCGGCGGTCCTGCAGTTAGACGGGAATAACACCATAACTTCTCTGCGCTGGGGTCTTATTCCAAAGTGGGCCAAGGATTCCCAGGTGGGTGTCAGGGCAATTAACGCTCGGGTAGAGAGCGTGTTGGAAAAGCCCACATTTCGCGAGGCAATTGTGAAGCGACGTTGTGTTATCCCAGCTGATGGTTGGTATGAGTGGCAAGTGTTAAATGCCGGCAAGAAACAGCCCTTTTACTTCTCGGCAGCAGGTGGGGGAATGCTAAATTTCGCTGGAATTTATGAATCTTGGAAGAGTCCTGATGGCTCACTCTGGTGGACATGCTCGGTGTTAACTACCGACGCCTGGCCGGCAATTGCCGATGTACATCACCGAATGCCTTTACTCGTGCATCCGAAACTGGTTAATCAGTGGATTGCCCCTGGTCCACCACCTATTAAAACAGTGCTCGAAAAATCAGGGTCTGCAAATAAAATTTCCTACTGGCCAGTGACCACGAATGTAGGCAATGTGCGCAACAATAATCCGATGCTGATTGAGCCAATTGATGTTCAAGGGAATACATCTCAAGCCACTTTGGTTTAAATGACCATGGCAATAAAAAATCTGACTCAGACCAAATTGTTAGCGCAAATTGATCCCCTAAACGGCGCATGGAAGCTGTCATCAAAAACCTCATCTTTAAATCAGTCAAGCGGAGTAAGGTCAATAAATATGAAGGAGATTCCCGAGGCACATTCTGCCCAGAACTTCGACATGGAAATATCTCGTGCAAGGGAATCGTTTTCCCCATCAATTGAGTCAGAGGCAGAGTTGCTTACTCGATTTGAACAAGATGCTTTGCCTTACCTTGACCAAATATATGCAGGCGCATTCCGAATGACACATAATCATGCGGATGCGCAAGACCTTGTTCAAGAAGTATTCGCGAAAG
>CAIVPQ010000150.1 GCA_903907835.1 uncultured Actinomycetes bacterium | reverse complement strand
GCTGAGCAACGCAAAGTGCACGCGCGATTTGTGCCAGACATACCAATCCATGAAATTTATGTCGGTCATGGAGCTGTGGAACTTACCGATCTGCAAAAGGCAGTCAAAAAACTCCCAAAGGCACTCCGTCCGGGGGCTGTTACCGAGTTGCGTCGCAAACTCAATGCGCTTCCAAAAATGTCTATGCCGATTCCAAAAGGTCCAATGCCAACTGGTCGGCGACCCAAGCGGTAATTTGCTCTCGCTGGTTTTAATCAAGAAATTTCTTTTACCTATTTAACGAACGCGCAAGATTACAGATCTTGCGATCTTGTCATGCAGCCCTCTAGAATCTCGATCCCAAATTAGCGCTGGTATAACCAGGCAGAGTAATCCTGTGCGAAGCAATACGTTAAGAATCGGCAAGCGATTGCCTGCAATGTGCACAACTGAAATGCCTAGAATTTTCTGCCCGAAAGAGGCCCCATTCAAACTGGTTAGTAGCGCGACCTGAATTGCAAAAATACCCAATGTGGCGCGAGCGAATTCTGGAGATCCATAAATCAAGTCGGAATCTATCAATCGCACAATGAAAATTGCACAATACCAGTCAACGGTTATTGCGATTAGACGCCTGCCCGTTCCTGCTATCGCCCCGATGCCAGCCTCAGGCAGTCCCAAGCGTTCGCCTCGATAGCCAAAAACGCTTCCCTGCGCCTCAAGGGCCGCACGAGGGCCCAGCAGCCAAGAGCCAATGTCAGAACGATTCACCCTTTGAGCATAAAGCAGATTCAAATGGTCAGCCATTTTCAAGAAAAGTAGCCCCCGAGTGACAGGTTATGTAACACGTGCGAAACAATTGGGATACCAGCAAGTAACGCCCACCCCATAACCTCAAAGAGTTGGCTAATCGGCCAGCCTTTGAGGCGACTAATTACTGGAGGATGAATGCCTAATAAGTTAGGGTTCAAGACCCCTGAAGATGTGCTGAAGTACATCAAGGAAAATGACGTTGTATTCGTAGATGTTCGCTTTTGCGATCTTCCTGGCGTGATGCAGCACTTTAATATCCCTGTTGAATCCGTTGACATCGATCTATTCGAAGTTGGCCAAATGTTTGATGGTTCATCCATCCGCGGATTCCAGCAAATCCACGAGTCAGACATGAAATTGCTTCCTGATGTGACAACGGCATATCTAGATCCATTCCGTGCCGAGAAGACTCTGGTAATGAACTTTTCAGTTCGTAACCCATTCGATGACAGTTTTTACAGTCGCGACCCACGCAACGTTGCAGCAAAGGCAGAGGCATACCTTGCTTCCACCGGCATCGCTGACACTGCGTTCTTCGCACCAGAAGCAGAGTTCTACATTTTCGATTCAGTTCGATTCAAGACCGCTGCGAATGAATCTTTTCACCACGTAGATTCAATTGAAGGCGCTTGGAACACTGGCGTTGAATTCAATGCTGATGGTTCTGACAACCGCGGATACAAGACACGCTACAAGGGTGGTTACTTCCCAGTATCCCCAACAGACCAACTGGCTGATCTTCGCGATCAGATGGTTATCAAGCTTCATGAAGTTGGCTTGCTTGTTGAGCGCTCACACCACGAAGTTGGAACTGCCGGACAGATGGAAATCAACTATCGCTTCAACACTCTGCTGCAAGCAGCTGATGAAGTTATGTTGTTCAAATACGTAATCAAGAACGTTGCTTGGGCTGCTGGCAAGACTGCCACATTCATGCCAAAGCCACTTTTCGGTGATAACGGTTCTGGTATGCACGTTCACCAGTCGCTATGGACTAACGGTGTGCCGTTGTTCTACGACGAAGCAGGTTACGGTGGCCTTTCTGATATGGCTCGCTGGTACATCGGTGGCTTGCTAAAGCATGCTCCTTCACTACTTGCGTTCACCAACCCAACTGTTAACTCATTCCACCGCCTTGTACCTGGTTATGAAGCACCAGTGAACTTGGTTTACTCACAGCGCAATCGTTCAGCCTGCATCCGAATCCCGATCACTGGAAGCAATCCAAAGGCTAAGCGCATTGAATTCCGCTGTCCTGACCCTTCAAGCAACCCATACTTGGCATTCGCTGCCATGTTGATGGCTGGCCTTGATGGAATCAAGAACAAGATCGAACCACATGCACCAGTTGATAAGGATCTTTACGAATTGCCAGCCGATGAGGCAGCAGCAATTCCACAGGTTCCATCAACTTTGTCTGCCGTACTTGATGCTCTAGAAGCCGATCACGATTACCTGCTTGCAGGCGATGTGTTCACTCCTGACCTCATTGAGACTTGGTTAGATTACAAGCGCACAGCTGAAGTGGACTATGTCCGTCTGCGTCCACATCCAGCCGAGTTCGAGCTTTACTACGACATCTAAATCAACAGCTTGACCTAGTTCCTCCTCGGACTAGCACAAGTGCTTTCGAGTCGCCTCGAAAGAAAAGGCCCCGGATCCAATCACTTGGATCCGGGGCCTTCTTGTTTCTAGGGCTAAAACGAGAACTTAGCCAATGTGTGCGGCTGGTGAATCATTCTCAGCAAGTGTGTTTTTATCTGCATTAACCATAAACACCCAAACAACTGCTCCTAGAGCAAGCAAACCGCCACCAATGGCAAATGAGCGAGTGAATCCAGCTACTAGCGCATCAGGAGTTGGCTGCGAGAGATTATTAGCGATTAAGTAACTGCCGGTGGCAGTTGTTGCCACTGTGTTTAAAAATGCAGTACCCAGCGCTCCGCCTATCTGCTGACTTGTGTTTAGTACGGCAGAAGCGACACCAGCATCGTGGTTACCAACACCGAATAATGCAATTGCAGATAAAGGCACAAACACTAAACCAAGTCCTAAACTCATCAAAACTAATGCAGGAAGAATCGCACTTAGGTAAGAACTAGTCGCGGTCAATTGGGTAAGCATGAAGAGCCCGCCCGAAGCCATAATTAATCCACCGAAGGAAACAAATCTTGCACCAAACTTTGGAAGCAACTGAGATGCAATTCCCGCACTAATGCCTACCCCAATTGAGAAAGGTAAGAAATAGAGCCCTGATTTAATTGGCGAGTAGCCCAAGATGGCCTGAAAATAGATGGACAGGAATAGAAACATCACGAAAAGTCCGGCACCAACAATAAAAGAAGTCAGGTAACTAGCACCACGATTTCGCTCAGTAAGAATCCTGATCGGCAATAGCGGGTGTGACGCCTTACGTTCGATTAGCAAGAAAGCGATCAAAAGCGAAATAGCTACAGCGAAGTAGATCAACGTGGAGTTGGCACTCCAGCCGTCTTCTCCAGCCTTGGTGATTCCAAATACTAGAGTGACCAAACCAACTGTGGCGGTAATTGCGCCTGGAATGTCGTACTGAGTATCCCCTGTTGCCTTACTTTCCTTGACATTGTTAATGGCTAGGGCAAATGCGCCAATCGCGATAGGGATGTTTACGCCAAGGCACCAGCGCCAGGAAGCATATTCGGTTAAGAGGCCACCAAGAATTAGCCCGATTGCAGCGCCACCGGCAGATAAACCGCCATAAACGCCGAAAGCCTTCGCTCGCTCTTTGGAATCCGTGAAGGTAACGCTGATTAAGGAAAGTGCGGCCGGGGCCAGCAAGGCAGCAAAGACACCTTGTAACGCTCGCGAGGCAAAAAGCATTCCTTGATTTATTGCGAAACCACCGATAGCCGAGGCAACTGCAAAACCAATTAGGCCAATAAGGAATGCGCGCTTACGCCCACCGAAGTCAGCGATACGCCCGCCAAGGAGTAACAGTCCACCAAATGCCAAGGTGTAAGCGGTGACAACCCATTGACGATTCACATCCGCGATACCAAGGTCTGCTTGAAGGGATGGCAACGCAATGTTAACGATAGAGGCATCTAGAACAACCATCAATTGTGCGATGGCAATAACAATTAGTGCGCGCCAACGCCTTGGGTCAAGTTGATTTTCTTGGCTTTCGGCAATGGTTGTCATTTTTCTCCTGCGCTAAATAGTTTAAGTATCAACAACTTATCAGTTGATATGTTCCAATGTGTGCGAGCCGCATCAAGTGGGGGCTAAAGTCATGGCTATGTCGGAATACTCACGCCTGTTGGCTATGCCTAGTGTTAAGCGCCTAATTCTGAGTGCTTTTCCTGGACGCCTCGCCTACGGCATGATCGGATTATCTACTTTTTTCTTCGTGCAAGCTATTAGCAACTCAATTACCCTGGCAGGAATCGCAACTGGCGCGGAAACAATTGCATCTGCTACCACTGCTGGCCTGCGTGGAACCGCAATTGACAGATTTGGTCAGACTAAACCACTTTGCATCTTTGTTCCCAGTTGGGTTTTTCTCATTTACGTACTTAGTTTGCAGTCTTCTGCGCACTCCATCATTTTGGTTTGTGCACTAGTTGGATTTGCATCTCCCCCAATAAACCTCTCTACTAGACCGCTTTGGCGAGAAGCGGTCGGCGCCGAAAATTTACGAATTGCCTTTGCTATCGATACGACGATTATGAATGCGACCGTAGTTTTAGGACCTGTAATCGCGACTAGTCTTTCGTTGAATTTTGGAGGCGAATTTGCCCTCTGGTTTACCGCTGCACTGATGGCAATAGGAGGAGTACTGGTAATCTCAATGCCACTATCCCGAAAGTGGATTCCCGAATTAGGCGCCAAGGGCGGTAAGACGCTTTTTCAAAATCGTCAATTCCAGATTCTTGCGCTTGAGGCGATGATTTTTGGTTTGGCCTGGGGAATGTTGGAAATATCCTTACCGGCATTTTCTACCTTGGTTCAAAAACCGCATTTAGCTGCTCCGCTACTTGCCACGCTCGCTGGATCAAGTGTTCTGGGCGGCTTAATTGTAGGTGCTCGAAAATCAACAATCACTCCTCTGCGTGGCTTTAAAGTTGCCAGTGCCTTTGTAGCGTTATGTTCAATGCCACTATTTTTTACTTCACCAGGCTGGTCTCTCGGTGTTGTTTTAGGAGCATTAGGACTAGCAATCGGATTCGCCCAGGTTTACCACTGGGAAGTCTTGGAAGCCATTAGACCAGCTGGAACCGCAACTTCTGCTCAAGCATGGCTATGGACAGTAGAGGGTTCGATGGTCGCACTGGGCACCGCGCTGGGCGGGTTCGTAGTCGAACAGCTAGATGCCAACATCGCATTGGGATTTGTGACAATCGGACTTTGTGCCTCCACCATTTATCTATGGACATTCGCAAGCACTCGGCTTGTCGGCGCCGATATTCCACTTTCCGAAATTCAAAAGATTGACGCATTCGCTGATTTGCCCATTGCAAATGAATAACACAAAGTTGCGAATGACATCTGTATAGTCCCCTAAACTATGTGACTAGATTTGCAAATTCGCCACGCGAAATGATGCAGATTGTTGAATATTTGGGTGATAATAGTCGTACGAACAACAACAAAAGAAGTAGATGAGAATATGCCTAAAACTACAACACGCGTAAGCAAGAAGACTGGCCTTGAGTGGCTCCGTGATCGTATGGAAAAGCTTGGCTATAAATCACTCGAAGAAGTGGCTCAACAGGTGGGAATTAATCGCGGTAACCTTTACCGCTATTTCTCTTTGGAAACGCGACCAAGTGTGGCATTGTTGCCAGATCTTTGTCGTGCACTAAAAGTATCTCCAGCTGAGTTGCTAAAGGCCTTAGAGATTTTAAGGCCGAATGATCGCTTGTAATCCATAAAAAGTGCACGGATCTACCATGGCTAAAACTTCTTGGCCTTGGGCATCACGGACATAAACACGACTGGGCGCCTCTGCATCGTTGTAAAGCGATGTAAGCGCCCATTCGATTGCCATTTGGAGTTCATCTCGACACTGCTCCAGGCAATGTGCTAAATCTGTTCCCGTGTTAATGGTTAATCTAACCCTTGGGCCGCTCAGTCTTTCAACAATTGGAACAACAGCGTTGTCACGAAGGACCAACTCAATCATTGTGTGCCACCTTGAAGAAAGCAGCTCCAAGTACTTCTTACGAGCCGTAATATGTTGCGCTTTTACATCATAGTAAAAGCCTGCCCAACAATCAATAACCGTCATGCGTGTTGCGACTGAGTGAAGACCCCATTTCAGCCGGCAGATGTCGCCCGCCGCTTTGACAAGCGTTTTTTACTTTAAGAGAAATACCTCTAAAAGGTACTATTGTGAAATTAGCGGTCAACTAGCGACTATCGGATAGAGATGCCAATGAAAAAGAAGCGCTCTCCAAAAAATGACAGCCATCACCCAATTCGCAAGCAAATTATGGGAACAGGCTACTTCAAGCGCATTGGCCCAGGAATCGTCACTGGGGCCGCCGATGATGATCCATCTGGTATTGGCACATATTCGCAAACTGGAGCCGCAAGTGGATACCGACTTCTGTGGGCAGCCCCAATTTTGCTACCTTTCGCGTTTGCCATCCAAGAGACGTGCGCGCGTATCGCTCTTGTTACTGGCGAAGGACTAGTCCGAGTCATCAAACGCAGGCTCCCAAGCAGCGTGCTTTACCTGACCGTGTTTCTTGTGGCACTCGCAAACACAGTGAACATCGCGGCTGACCTGAGTTCGATGGCTGCGGTTGTGCGGATGTTTGTCGAGGTTCCACAACTAGTCGCGGTGTTCGTGATTGCCTTGATTGTCGCTCTAGCTGAAATTTTGATTCCTTATCACCAATATGCTCGTGTCTTGAGATGGCTATGTCTTTCGTTAGTCAGTTACGTAGCAGTTCTCGTAGTAGCCAAAATCAACTGGAATGAAGTTGGCACAGGTCTGCGAACAGTATCTTTTCACTGGACTCGCATAGACATCGCAACTCTGATTGCCCTTGCTGGAACAACTATTTCGCCCTATCTATTCTTCTGGCAAGCAGCGGAAGAAGTGGAAGAGTCTGGACTTGCACCAGACATCTCAAGATCTCATTTACAAGCAATGCGTGGCGATGTTCTCGCTGGGATGTTTTCCGGTGTCTTTGTCATGTTCGCAATCATGACTACAACCGCAGCCACACTGCATTCAAATGCAATTACTGACATCACTTCACCAGAGCAAGCCGCACTAGCCCTGAAACCTTTTGCTGGAAACTTTGCCAGTGGGCTATTCGCACTTGGGATCTTGGGTACTGGTTTACTCGCGGTGCCTGTGCTTGCTGGGTCAACTGCATATGCAGTGAGTGAAGCCATGGGATGGAAAGAGAGCTTGGAACGAAAGCCAAGCCAGGCGAAACAGTTTTACGCCACAATTGCCGTCTCTATGCTCATCGCGATTGCCTTGAACTTCCTGGGAATAAACCCCATGCGTTCACTCGTTGTGGCAGCGTTACTAAATGGAATAACAGCACCCATTTTAATGATGATTATCTGGTGGCTCGCCCGTGATAAAAGATTATTAGGAGAATGGGCTTCACCTTGGTGGTCAAACTTGCTTGTTGGCTTAGGGGCCATTCTTATGGCATCGCTGCCAATCCTTTGGCTCTTTGCGCCTTAACTAATCGCGAACGATTTTCCACAACGAAGGCAAAATTGCGCCAGCGGCAACAGCTTTAATTACATCTCCGATTAGAAACGGTCGAACGCCGTTTGCAAATGCCGTCGAGGCATTCCAATCAAGTGAGTGTGCAAGCCACGTCGCGCCCAGCAAGTAGATGATGGCTGAACCTAAAATAAATGCGGCAATTGTGGAGACGGATTTACGAGTTCCTCCCCTGTTCGCAAGCGTGCCGACAACAGCGGATGAAACTATGAAACCAATCAGGTATCCAAGCGTCGGTAGCTGGGCAACTTCAAGACCAACTGTGTGGCTTCCATCTGTTTGTGGGGCCAAGACTGGAGCTCCGGCAATTGCCGCCACAATGTAAAGAACCTGAGCGATAACTGCGCGTTGCGCACCCAAGGCACCTGCTCCGGCTAAAACCGCAAATGTCTGCAAGGTTAGGGGCACTGGAGTAAAAGGCAATGGTATTGAGATTTGCGCACACAAGGCTGTGACTACTAATAGCCCAAAAACAAGGACCGCATTTTTAGCGAGTGAATCAACTTTCGTTATTGACTTACCAGCCCATTTGTCGACAATTACGCCATGTGCAAACTGTGTACTCATAATTACTCCTAGTGAGAAAACCTTTGCCCAATACTATCTGAGTCGATTTTCAGGCCTGTACCTGAAGTGCGAATTGTGATTGGTGGCATCCCGATACTTCGAAACCTTTTGCCCCTACTTTGCATAAAAAAGTCTCATGAAAACCGCTCGCGCTCTTCTGGTTTTCGCCTGATATTCTTCCCACATTGCTTGCCCGCCCCGTGATCCAAATCCAAGAATGTAGCCGATTCTATTTAGCTCAGTTGCATTTGTTGGAATTGAGATAGTGGGTTTTCCTGAACTAAGAACTAAAGCGTTACGCACCTTGATTGCCATCTGCCAGGCATCCTTCAAAGTTTCATAGTCAAGTTCCGAAATCTGCCCATTGGCATTAGCCGCATTTAGCGCTTGCCAGGTGCTCGAGGTTTGCAAGTTTGGGTACTCATGAGCGAATTGCATTTGTATTGTCTGGGCGAGCCATTCGACATCGGAAAGTCCACCAGGACCTAGTTTGACATTTCTCATGGGATCTTGACCTCTAGGAAGTCGCTCTGCCTCAATGCGTGACTTTAATCGTCTTATTTCAAAAATTGCCTCGTGAGATAGTCCAGATACGGGGTATCTTTTCTCTGAAATGAGTCTTTCAAAATCTTGCGCTAACTTTGAATCGCCGGCAACGACATTTGCTCTTATTAGCGCTTGAGACTCCCACCCCAAAGACCACCTTTGGTAATAGGATTCGAACGATTCTAAGCTTCGAACTAATTCCCCTTGGGTTCCCTCTGGGCGCAAATCTGTATCAATAACCAATTTAGGATCATCGGTAGGCATCGCAAATGCACTTTGCAATGCGATTGCAATTCTCGTTGAAATCTGGGCATCATCCGCCTGATTGTTTATGTGGCGAAAACAGAACATTAAATCAACATCGCTACCGTAAGTGAGTTCATTGCCGCCAAAGCGCCCCATCGCGATGATAATCATCGGCGGAGCAGCGGGGTGTTCTCTTTGAAACCCAGTCAATGCCCCATCGAGAACTGCTTGGGTTAAGCCCGCCAGCGCCTCTCCCACCTCTTGTGTTTCCAGTTGACCTAACAAGTCAGCTGCGCTGATTCGGAATAGCTCACGCCTTCGCATTGCCAAAAGTGATTGAACAACCTGGTCTGCGCCTTGGTGGCGTATCAGAATTGATTCCACTTCACTTTGCAATTCTTCTGAATTAAAAGGCTTTAAAGATTTTTCACTTGATAGAAACCGAACAGACTCAGGTATCTTGATGAGCAGACTCGTCGCGTACGAACTCGAACTAAGAACTTTGGCCAGATTTTGTGCTGTGATTGATTCATCTCTTAATAACCCTAGAAACCATGGGGTATTTCCAAGCGCGTCGCAGACTTTCCTAAAACCACTTAGTCCACGGTCTGGGTCGGGAGAATTTGCAAACCACTCGAGCATCACTGGAAGCAAAGTTCTTTGAATCAATGCTCTCCGAGACACTCCAGATACCAATGCGTGAATATGAGTTATCGCACGCTCAGGATCCACAAACCCAAGTGCGATGAGTCTCTGTTTGGTCGCACTGGGCGTAAGCCTGGCTTCACCGATTTCAAGTTTTGCAACGGACATCAGTAGCGGACGATAGAAAAGTTTCTCATGCAATCGACTCACTTCGTTGGAGTGCCTGCGCCATTGCTTAAGTAACTCATTTGCTGAGTCGATTAAATATCCCATCGAACGTCCAAGAGCGCTCAGCCGCTTTTCATCCTCAGGCAAAATGTGAGTGCGGCGCATTTCATAGAGCTGAATGTGATGTTCCAAAGTGCGAAGGAATTTATATGCCTCAACGAATTTTGATGCATCCTCCCGTCCGACATACCCCCAGGTGGCCAGTTGCTCCAGTGCAGTCAGTGTATGAGGGCTACGAATCATTACATCGGTTCGACCATGCACTAGTTGCAGTAGTTGGACCGCGAACTCAACATCCCGAAGACCGCCGGACCCTAACTTGATTTCGCGATTTGCGTATTTTTCAGGAATAAGTTCCACAACACGTCTGCGCATAGCTTGAGTTTCCAGGACGAAATTTTCGCCTTCAGCAACTTGCCATACCTGTCGTGAAATCGAATCAAGAAACACCTCCCCGTTTGCGACATTGCCCGCCATAATTCGGGCTTTCAATAACGCTTGAAACTCCCACGGTTGTGCCCACTTTTGGTAGTAACTTTCATAACTCTTCAACGTTCGCACCAAAGCACCAGACTTTCCTTCTGGGCGTAGATTTGCATCCAACTCCCAGATAGCACCCTGTGCAGTTAGATCTGAGCAAGCTGCCATTACTCGTTTGGCCAATTTTGTGGCAATTGACATTGCCTCATCCAGATCTACCCCAGAAACTGGTTCTGCGATAAAAATTACATCAACATCGCTAATGTAATTGAGCTCTAGTCCCCCACATTTTCCCAAACCAATAATCGTAAGTTGGCATAGTTCTGATTCATCGACATCAGCTTTCGCCAATTCATAGGCACATCCGACAACAGCATCTGCTAACTCAGAAAGCGCATTACCAACCTGAGGCATTCGAGACAAACTTGTTTCCGGGTCAATTAAGTCAAAGGCTGCAATAGCACAGACTTGTCTGCGATATTCAATTCGCAAAGCCAAGAGTGCCTCTTGCCAATTCAAATCCTGAATTGCACCTCTCATTTGATTCAGCATTTCCTGGGCACTTGGAAGTTCTGAATCTTGCGCTAGTCGAGAGACTTGCTCAGGATGATTAATCAAATGAGTCCCTAGTGCACTAGACGCACCAAGCACCATAGCTATTCGGCGCCAATTATTTGGCGTCCAGGTATGTGTAGCAGCAACTTGAGAATGAAGGATCTTGCCCATGTTGCCGACTGCAAGTTCGCGATCGGCCGCCGCTTTAAAGTGCTCTAAATTGCCGAGCAACTCGGGGAATTGTGCGACAAAATTAAGCGTGGCTTGTTCAAATCCCCAACGCTGCATACGAATCAAAGATTCATGTTGCGAAGGCTGACTCATAGTGCTTTTAGCCTAGTGAGCAAACATCCGAATGAGGCAATAAATACCCCATTTTAATGGGAGCGCAAACCATCCCGTTAGACAGTTCACAATTCCTAAAGAACTGGCAAATAGCGATCTAGTTCAAAGGCGGTGACCTGTGATTGATATTCATTCCATTCTGATCGCTTATTGCGGAGAAAGAAATCAAATACGTGTTCGCCTAGAGTTTCAGCAACTAATTCGCTTTTCTCCATTACTGCAATGGCTTCACCGAGTGAACGCGGCAAAGGCTCTATTCCCATTGCACTACGTTCAGCTTGAGTCAGAAGCCAAACATCATCTTCTGCCCCTGGTGGCAATTCATAACCTTCTGAGATTCCCTTAAGTCCAGCGTTGAGCATCAACGCGAAGGACAGATATGGATTGCATGCGGAATCAATAGATCTGAATTCGATTCGTGTTGAATTACCCTTAGTCGGCTTGTACATAGGGATTCTCACCAGAGCAGAACGATTGTTGTGTCCCCAAGTTATGTAGGAAGGTGCCTCACCGCCTCCACCAAGTCGCTTATACGAGTTAACCCACTGGTTAGTTACCGCAGTAATCTCTGGCGCGTGTCGCAATAAGCCAGCGATGAACTGACGACCCGTTTTGCTCAATTGATACTCCGCACCCGGTTCGTAAAAAGCATTTGTATCGCCTTCAAACAGGGACATGTGGGTATGCATACCTGAACCTGGGTGTTCAGTAAACGGTTTGGGCATGAATGAAGCGTAGATACCGTGTTCGAGTGCAACTTCTTTCATGACCACTCGAAAAGTCATGATGTTATCTGCAGTAGTTAAAGCATCGGCATATCGCAAATCAATTTCTTGCTGACCTGGCGCCCCTTCATGATGGCTGAACTCAACTGAAATTCCCATCGCTTCAAGCATTGTGATCGCTTGACGTCGGAAATCGTAACCAATGCCCTTTGGCGAATGATCAAAGTAACCAACTTCGTCAACGGGAATCGGTGCAACACCCTTGACCGGTGATTCCTTGAATAAGAAAAACTCAACTTCAGGATGAGTGTAGAAAGTGAAACCCAATCCAGCTGCTTTCTCAAGCGCGCGAATCAATACATTGCGCGGGTCGGCAAAAGCAGGAGTGCCGTCAGGCATCGTGATGTTGCAAAACATTCGAGCAACGCCATTTTCTTCGCCGCGCCAAGGCAAAATTGCGAATGTCTCTGGATCTGGAACCGCAAGCATGTCTGCTTCCTGTATTCGAGCAAAACCTTCGATTGCTGAACCATCGAAACCAATGCCTTCAGCAAAGGCGCCTTCGAGTTCTGCCGGCGCAATCGCTACGGATTTAAGCATGCCCAAGACATCTGTAAACCAAAGCCGCACAAATCTGATATCTCGTTCTTCCATCGTGCGCAATACGAAATCTGTTTGTTTATTCACAGTTCTATCTTGCCCTCTTTGAGTTACGGCTGTGTTACAAAACTCAATCGATCTTGGACAGTACTACGCTGTATATGTGGTTCAAATTCGCTTGGCACTTGCCCAGATCAATCCAATTGTTGGTGACCTGGCTGGAAACGCCCAAAAGTGTTTTGATGCAGTGCTTGAAGCCGGCGCTAAAGGAGCCCAGATTGTCGCTTTACCTGAGATGGTCATTACCGGCTACCCGGTTGAGGATTTGGCACTGCGCCCCAACTTTCAGTTGCAATCACAACTATTCACCCAGAAATTGGCAAAGGATTTAGCTGACAATGGCTTTGGGCATATAGTTGTAATAGTCGGCTATCTCCGTGGTACAGATTCCAGCGAATCACAATCCCTAGGAGTCCCAAGAGGGGCACCAATGAATTGTGCTGGGGTCATTTTCGATGGTTTAGTTCAAGGCACTTACGCCAAGCATCATTTACCCAACTACGGGGTTTTTGATGAATATAGATACTTTGTACCAGGCAATGAGGCTTTGGTTGTCCGCGCTTTTGGAGCAGACATATCAGTAGCAATCTGCGAGGACCTGTGGCAAGAGGGCGGCCCTGTGTCACAAGTCCGCGAGTCTAATTCGGGTCTACTTTTGGTGCTCAATGGTTCTCCATATGAGCGCGCAAAAGACAGCGCTCGATTTGACCTCGTTGCTCGAAGGGCAAAAGAGATTGATGCAACAGTGGCTTATGTAAACATGTGCGGCGGACAAGATGAACTTGTTTTTGATGGCGACTCAATGATTGTCAGCAAAACTGGTGAATTATTGGCACACTCCCCTCAGTTTTATGAAGACATGTTGATTGTTGATCTAGAGCTACCCGCTTGTGGCACAAACGACTTTTTAGCTACCGGTGAAGCAGTCCTCAAACTAGAAACAGTTGCAGAATTAGAAAAAATTGAGTTGATGCAATCACAATGGCAACAACTCGACGAACTAGGCGAAGTGTACGAGGCCTTAGTTACCGGGCTTCATGACTATGTTGTTAAGAATAATTTTTCCTCAGTTTTAATCGGTCTTTCAGGAGGTATCGATTCAGCTTTTGTGGCTGCGCTTGCATGTGATGCGTTAGGTCCCAATCGAGTCTATGGAGTTTCGCTCCCATCAGAATTTTCTTCGGATCATTCAAAATCAGATGCTGCTGATTTGGCAGCACGAACAGGTTTAAATTTTCGGACAATTTCCATCGAGCCAATGGTTGAATCATTCTTGGAGAATTTAGCGCTAACTGGCTTGGCTCAAGAAAACCTTCAGGCTCGAGTCAGAGGCACAACTTTAATGGGTATTTCCAATCAAGAAGGTCATCTTGTTTTAGCAACCGGCAACAAAAGCGAACTTGCTGTTGGATACTCAACAATTTATGGCGATGCAGTTGGCGGATTTGCCCCGATTAAAGACGTACCAAAAACTGATGTGTGGAAACTTGCCACTTGGCGAAATGAGCAAGCCCGGATTAACGATGAAGTTGAACCTATCCCACTGGCCAGCATCACCAAGCCACCAAGTGCCGAATTGCGTCCTGGCCAACTAGATTCGGATTCCTTGCCAGATTACGAAGAATTAGATGCAATCTTGAATGCTTACGTAGAACACGACAAATCAAGCGAACAGATCATCGCTCTGGGCTTCTCGCCAGAATCAGTACAAAAGATATTGCGGTTAATTGATAGCGCAGAATATAAGAGGCGACAATATCCACCAGGAACAAAGGTTTCAAAACGTGCTTTTGGCAGGGATCGTCGCTTGCCCATGACTAATCAATGGCAAGATAAGTAATAGAGAAGTCCGGGGACTAGTTAGCTAGCCTCGAGATTGGAGCAAAAAATGTTGTACGGTGGTGCCCAAAATCGTCGAATAACAATCAAAGACTTGCAAGAGGCAAAAGAAGGTGGCCATAAGTGGCCCATGATCACTTGTTACGACGCCTTGACTGCAGGCATTTTTGACGACGCTGGCTTTCCCGTCTTGCTCGTTGGAGATTCAGCCGCCATGGTTGTGTTCGGATATGACTCGACAATTCCCGTAACTGTTGATGACATGCTGCCACTGGTTGCTGCAGTTGAACGAGGTAGCAAGCGAGCGCTCGTAGTTGCAGATTTACCATTTGGCTCTTATCAAATCTCTGATGCCCAAGCCCTAGAGACGGCTACTCAGTTTATGAAACAGGCAAATGCCCACGCTGTGAAATTAGAAGGTGGCCAATCTGTTGTTGCACAAGTAAAAACCCTGACCAATGCGGGAATCGCAGTTATGGGTCACATTGGGCTAACGCCACAATCAGTGCATGGCATGGGTGGATATCGTGTCCAAGGTAGAGGCGAACAGGCCGAGACTCTACTTGCTGATGCTCTAGCACTACAAGAAGCTGGCGCGTTTGCAATCGTGCTGGAAGTTGTTCCCGCAGAATTGGCAAAGGGAATTTCAGAGACCTTAACCATTCCAACCATTGGGATAGGTGCCGGAAGAGATACAGACGCACAAGTGATTGTCTGGCAAGACCTGCTAGGACTGGGATCAGAGAAACCAGCTAAATTCGTAAAACAGTATGCAAATCTACGAAGTGAAATAACAAGTGCAGTAAAAAACTGGGCTCAAGATGTCATCACCGGAGCGTATCCCGACGAAGAACATTCCTATACCTAGTAAGCAACTGATCAAATATGCATAAGTTTTTTCGCGAGATGAAAGTTGATACCTCATTATTAAAAACGAATGCTGATTTTCGTAATCTTTGGACCGGCTCGGCAATTACAAGATTCGGATCGCTCATCACCTACGTAACCATGCCATTTCAACTCAAAGAAATTACCAACAGTTACTTAGCTGTTGGAACCCTTGGAGTTATTGGAATCGTTCCGCTTATTGTCTTCGGACTTTACGGTGGGGCTCTTGCAGATCGAGCTAACCGAAAAACTGTAGTTCTTGTTACTGAAGCTCTACTCCTCGTGAGTGTTTGCGTTTTAGCGTTCAATTCTTCGCTAGCCAACCCAGCCACTTGGCCCATCTATTTAATGGCACTAGTGATGGCCTCATGGGAGGGCTTACAGCGACCTTCACTAAACGCGATTGTTCCCAGAATTGTCAAGCGAGAGGAATTGGGTGCTGCGAGTGCGCTAGACAGTTTGACCAGAAGTGGCGGGCTTATTCTGGGAACAGCATTAGCTGGGTTGCTCTTGGCTACCGCTGGAATCACCGCGTCCTACATCATTGACATTTTTACCTACGCAATTTCGCTTATATTTTTACGCAAACTCCCAGCTATACCGACAAGTTCACTGTCCGAACGGGTAGACCTTAAGTCAATCTTCGAGGGCGCAAAATACGCCTGGACGCGTAAAGATCTACTTGGAACCTATTTGATCGACACTGCCGCTATGGTCTTTGCATTTCCAAATGCCTTGTTTCCATTTCTCGCAGATAGTTTTCAAAACACAAGTGCGCTGGGGTTGCTCTACAGCTTTGGTGCAATTGGCTCACTTGTCGCAACTGCAACTAGTGGCTGGACCAGGCGTATTAATCGTCATGGAGTAGCAGTCATAGTGTCTGCATCAATTTGGGGCTTAGGCATTGGCTTAGTTGGTCTTTCGCATTCATTACCGCTGGCGTTATTTGGATTGTTTATTGCTGGCGCCGCCGATATGGTTAGCGGATTATTTAGAAGTATCATCTGGAACTCTTCCATCCCAGATGATATCCGTGGGCGCATGGCAGGAATTGAGATGCTTTCCTATTCAATCGGTCCGCAGCTTGGTGAAATTCGCGCAAGTGTTTCTGCAAATTTTTTCGGATTGCAACGCGCTTTTTT
>CAIVPQ010000149.1 GCA_903907835.1 uncultured Actinomycetes bacterium | reverse complement strand
ATTACGCGTCGCCTAGCGGAATTTGAAATGCCCACGTTACTGTTTGGAGATTTCAATTTGCCTAGCGGACTTCCTAAATTAATTACTGGCTGGGACTCATTGGCGAAAATTGCCACCTACCCAGTGAACAAACCAAAGATTCAATTCGACCACGTGCTCAGTCGTGGTATTCGAAAAGGTGCGGTAGTTAGAGCTCAAAAATCCGCACGTGCAATTTCGCTCGGAATTAGCGACCATTGCGCAGTGACTGTGGACTTAGCGCTTTAAAGCAAATCAGCTAGTTCAGCCAAACTCAAAAATCGATCTGGCTGTTCAATCTTCTGGCTCGTAACGTAATAGAAAGCGGCATCCATTTGCTCTGGATCCACTTGCAAAATTTCAGCTACAGCAAGTCGGTAAATACTTAACTGCAACGGATCGGCCGAACCTGGAGCGCCTGTCTTCCAGTCCACAACTGTCCAATGGTTTGCCTTATTGGGGTCGGTGAGACTTCCAAGAAATACTGCATCGGCGCGACCAAGCAGAGTATGAGCACCGACCAATAGCGCAAATTGCTTTTCCATCGCGAACGGCACACGGTCGGCAAAAACTCCCTCTTGGAAGGATTTTTTCAATGCTTCAAGTTGAGCATCATCATAAATTTGCGAATCCATAGCTCCAGGTAATTGATCATCATCAATTAATGGGCGTTGGCCAAAGTAATCCTCTACCCAGGCATGAAAAGTTGTCCCACGATCAGCAGCTGCTGATGGCTTACGTGGCATAGGGCGGACAAGTGATCTAAGGAACGAGTCTTGGTCTCGCACAAATGCCATAGCCTGACTGGCTGATATTGAATTGGGAAGTCGCACAACTCTTTCATCCGTAATCGCTATTTGAACCTGCTCCAGCAAAGCATCAACATCGGCTTGCCATTCATTCGCTTTAATCAAGTCTTTGCCTGACAAACCCTCAAACACGTCTTCTTTTGTGAGGCTTTCGGAATCCATAACTAGCTTTGCTTGTTCCTGCAAGAGTGCCAATTCATCACTATCAGGTGCCACTGGCCAAGAAACAAATTCCTTTGTACCCAAAAGCGGATTCACCGCATTATCTTCGGGTTGATCCTGCCAATGCGATACATGTGTGGCGTGTTCGCGCAACGCAAGTAAGAACTCGCTAGCACCACGCGGTTTGATTTGCGTACTTCCCCACCACGACGAACTTGCTATTACCTGATGCTTGGCACGAGTGATAGCAACATAGGCTAAACGTCGCTCATCAATTTCATGTAATTCTTTAACGACCGCGATGTACTTATTTAAATCAGTTGCGGTCGGCCCACTTGCTGCTGGGAATGCTTGTAAACGTTCATCAAGAACCTTGGGCAAAATGTCTTGAGGTAAAAACTCTGGTCGCTTTGGCCATTGTCCGCCCTTAGGGCTACCAGGGAATACCCCTGAAGTCATTTCCGGAATTGCAACATACGGAAATTCCAAACCCTTGGACTGATGAATGGTCATAACAACAACAGCGTTTTGACTCAAGGTCGTTTCGGAATCGGGAATACGCTCGAATCGCTCGCTATCACGGATGTAAGCCAAGAATGCCGGCAAACTTGCATCGCCATCAAGACTACGAAACTCCCCGGCGAGGTCAATGAGAGATGCCAACCGATCAAAGTGTGTTCCGCCAGCACCATGTTCGCGCGACATAGTTTCCACACCGATACCAGTTACCTTTATGACCCGATTAATCACATCGATTGCTGATTCGCCAGCAAATCTTCGCAAGGTACGCAACTCGTTTGCCAATGCAGACATGCGGGCACGCGCTTCATCGGAGACATCAATAGCTCGTACTTCGCCAACAAGCTCTAAAGCATCAAGAAGGCTGACCCGTTCACTTTTTTCAACATCAGCAATGACCCGGTCCAAAATGACATCGATGCCAGCATCATCATCCTTTTTGTAAACCAAGCCACGGGCATATTTACCTAGGGCCGCCATGTCCCGAATCCCTATCCGAAGACGAGGACCCATCAGGATTCTCGCTAAAGCACCATTAGCAGTAGGTTCGGCGATTGCTTGAAGGTAGGACACCACCTCGCGCACCTCGGGCAAGTTAATGAGTGCGTCTGGGGAGACCACTTGAACTGGAATACCTCTACGCTCAAGCGCTTCTACGTAGTAACCAGTATTTTTCTTCTCGCGCAACAAGATGGCAACTTCATTCCAAGAATCCTTGGTTTGGATTTGAGCAATCTGGTCAGCAATCCATTCGACCTCATCTTTGAAGGTAGCGAATTGTCCAACGTGAACTTCACCAGGCACTTGGTCTTGATCTCCGACTATCAATTCGATGATTGATTGATGGATGGCCCGAAGTGAGTCGCTCATGTTATTTGCCGCACTCAAAATATTTTGTCCGGATCTACGATTCACCGACAATTTGTAACTAGCCGACTTGGTAGCAACACCATCATCAACTCGAGGAAAGTCTGAGGCGAAATTCTCCATGTTGCTGATTTCCGCTCCACGCCACCCATAAATAGCCTGGCATGGATCGCCAACGGCCATAACAGTGTGACCGTCGCCAAATAACTTTTGTAGAAGAACTTTTTGGGATAAAGATGTGTCTTGATATTCATCAAGTAACACAACTTGAAATTGCTCTTTGAGTAAATCGCACATTTGACTCGAAGATGAAGCCGCCAAAGCAGCCAACCTGATCTGATCTGAATAATCAATAATCGCGTTCGTTTTTTTAGCGGCACGAAATTCATCAACGAGAAGTGCCAGAGCAATGCGCTTCTTACTTGCCTCAATCATGTCAAAAGTTAGCGCTTGGGTTTTCTCTAAACCTGACAAATGTGCAATTCGGCTTTGGTCACTGGCAATGACTCTGTTTGGTTCAACTAAATAATTTGAACATTGTTCATCTAGTTTCATCATTAAAGTAACGGCATCAACGGGATTAAATCCCAATCCCCCAAGGTCCACCGAGGTATTACGCACTACTCTCATAGCCAACTGATATCGCGTGGCATCAACCACAACGCGGGCATCTGGCTCATACCCAAGGCGCAAACCATGTTCCTTTAGAAGGCGCGCACCAAATGAGTTGTAGGTAGAGATAGTCGGCTCTCCCGCATCAACTCGCACCTGTGCATCACCGACAAAGGCCATAGCCTTTGGCAACAGGTCGCGCACCCTTGTTAAGAGCTCGTGGGATGCCTTTTTGGTAAAGGTGAGTCCCAAAATTTTCTCTGGTGCAACTTGTTCGGTCATGATTAACCAAGCAATACGTGCACTCATCACCGTGGTTTTACCGGTTCCAGCACCAGCAATAATCATTCCCGGCTCGAGTGGGGCTGTGATGGCAGCCAACTGCTCATCGGAGGGAGTAAACCCAAGAATTTTTACTAGGTCATCTATCGTTCGTGTGTTCGTCACAGTACTGGTCGCCCTTCCGGTACCGCTGGGCACATTATTCGGACCGAACACTTTCGGCATTGTTGTTCGTTATAACGTGCTTCATAAGTTTCATCGAGAATTACTGTTGCGGCTGAGGCTAAACGTTCATCAAGAGAGACTTCAGACTCTTGATCATGATCACCCGCATTTACAAATTGGACGATCGGCAAATCCTTTTGATCTTTGGGCGAGGATCTCAACTGGACTAACGCTGCACCTTTGACATCCATCTCAGGCGCTAACGACTTTTGAGATGTTCCATCTTCATAATTTCCTGACTTAACCAAATAGGAATACAAAGCCAACTGTATATCGGTGGGTAGGTCTTTCTTCTCCATCGGTTTGCGCCCAGTCTTGAAGTCATAGACAACGACTCCATCTGCCTGAAATTCAATTCGATCTGCTCGCCCGTTGACACTTAACTGAATTACTCGAGGCGAGCCATCTAAGTTTGTGGTATTCACGGAGGTTTTTAACTTCAAACCTGCTTCGGCAATACTCTCAACTTCACCTTGTTGCACTAGCCAGGCAAATAGGCGACTTGAAACAGCATGTGCCTCTGTGCGCATTTGTTTTGATTCCCAGGCAGCCTCGTAGCCCATTCCTGGCCACAGACGATCTAGCTTTTGATCAATGGCATCCATGTCCAATGGGATTTCCTGAGTTTGTAGGCCTTGTGCAATCGCATGAATCGCATTGCCAAAGACCATGACCGTTTCTGCTTGCGAAGTTGCCTGCACCTGACGCTCAAGGAACCATCTAGCGGGACACT
>CAIVPQ010000148.1 GCA_903907835.1 uncultured Actinomycetes bacterium | reverse complement strand
CGAAACAATAAAGCATTTTGCGCGCTCTCCCTTTAACGATCTTCTTGGGTAAAGTCACGCAATCCTAGAGACTCACAAACTAAATTTCTTTAAGCAACCCAGTTGCTAGCACTTTAGCTCTTAGGTCATTTTTGATTCGCATTAAAGTTTGCCGAACGCTGGCGGCACTGGAATATTCATAAATCTGCGCTAGCTCTTCATTCGGCACGCCTTCAAGGTAATCGATAAATAGGTCACGCTTGTTTTCAGGTATCAAATGCAGCAAACTTGCGAAAAAATCCGATGAAGCAATCTCTTGGGCGACATCTTTAGGTTTAATTATTGATATTGGTCGGCCAAGTATGTCTCGTGCTGATTGCCATTGATGGTCACCAGGTTCTGGCACTGCGAAAACCGAACTTCTCGTGTTCTGGGCCGAATTCAAGTAATCAAGAATTAAATTCGTCACTGTTTTCTTTATGTATGCCTTTGGGAATTTTATCGTGGCACTTTTTTCAACCGCCTTTTCCAGCGCAGTTTGGACGAAGTCTTCGACTAATTCGCCTTTATATGTGCGCTGCGCTGTCCAAGTGGCGATTCTTCGCAACTCTTCCCAATCCCACATTTCCACCGGGATTGCAGGACTTGTTCGCTCTTCCCAAATCTCTGCATCAGAAAATGTCATGCTCATAGGTTACCTTTCAACACACGACCTGAGTTGCGAATAAGCGAAAGGAATGACATTTGCTCATTGTTGACGTTTTCTTAACTCAATCGTCTAGGTAAGTGAAGGGGCAAATCGCCACTTCGCTAGAGAGAGGTAAATCAACAAATATGAGCAAACCAATTACCACAGTTATAGTCCACGATGATAGTTACGCGAATTGGGTTTTTGATCCAACCCACCCAACTCAAGGTCGCCGTTTCATCAATGGCTTTAACAGCATTCAGCAATCCTGCTACAACTTAGATGTGCGCAGTCCACGCCTAGCTGAACGTGCAGAACTTGAATTGGTTCATTCAGCTGGATATGTCGATCAAGTTCTGAAAGACAATCGGTGTGATGAATGGCGTGGTAGCAGACCAGATTTAGCATTGCTCGCGCAAACTTTTGTCGGAGGAACGCTTGTAGCGCTTGATGCTTTGCTCGATGGTGAGACTTTAACTGCGGTGCATTTGCCGGGGGCCAAGCATCATGCGCAATATGATCAATCGTCCGGATTTTGTGTCTTCGCTGATTTTGCAATCGCAGCGCACATTGCGACTTCATTGGGCCGAAAGGTGGCAATCTTTGATTTAGATGCACATCACGGAGATGGCACCGAAAACCTTTGCGCTGACAACCCCAATATCTTGACATTCTCAGTTCATGAAAATGGAATATTCCCTGGAACGGGTAAGAAGAGTAATCCAGAAAAGCACATTTATAACAAGCCATTAGACCCAGACTTTGGTGATGATGTCTTTACTGATGACTTCCGTTTGCACTCCGCAGGTGTGGAATTTGCGAATCTAGCAATTGAATTTGGGGCAGACATAATTTTTGTAGCCGCTGGGGCTGATGGTCATTATTCTGATCCGCTTTCAAATCTGCGTTTTTCGCCGGGTGGGGTATACAAAACTATGGGCGGCTTGCGAAACTCGTTCCCCACAACACCAATTTTGGTCGGGGGAGCTGGCGGGTATCAGCCCGATGGTGGTACTCCAGAGATGTGGCAAAACGCTGTATCCGGGCTTGGGGCGTAGCAACAAATGCCAAACTGCCTATACCCCTACAACCATGCAAATCGAGATTGGCGACCTGAAATTGCGCAGGAATATCACACTTATCCAATGTTGGAACTAACCGAGCAAGAGCTTCACGAGCGCATATTTTTAATCAACCCAGTTGACATGCGTAATGCGATTTTGCGCACTGATACGGCCATGAATCCAGAAACGCCTTTGCGCCTATTGGAGTTGCTCGGCCGCGATGAAACATTTCTAGTTCGATTCGGCGTAACGTCAAATCCGGCTGCACCTGAGGAACTCGTAAATCGAGTCAAGCCGACAGTATCGCGTTACATGCTTACTGAGTCCTTTCGCGGTTGGCGAGATCTGTATTCAATGCGCGGCAGCATTTCACCAGAAAAGGCGATGAGATTAACTGATTTTCCGGAGATATATCCAGGACGATTAGCTGGCTCTTCTTGGCTTTTGGATCGTATCCCGACTGGGTTTTATGTTCCCAGAGATATTGTCATGCACTGGATTTCATCTGGCTATCGAAGACTTCATCACCGGCTCATTGGTCGCAATGATCTTCTTGGACCTCATGATTTATGGTTCACTTTCATTGGGTCAACCGATCAGGAGACCCGAGAACTCATTCAGTTTGATAAGCGCGTCCCCGATGAAGTGCGGGCCTATGTGGCATTGCTAAATGCGCAAGCTGGGGTGAGGCATAGTGGATAGTTGCCTGGGTGAAGAGCAAGAGCGTTATGCGGATTTCGCACCAAAGGACACCTGGACTCAAGTTTTACCTCGCTTGTGGATTGGTGCTACAGATGATGATGACATCCTCGGCAAGGATCTTGATGAACCTCGGATAACACTCGAAAACTTTGACACAGTCGTAAGTTTGCATGCTTGGTCAAATCCCGCAGATTGGCACGTGCGAGAAATTAGGCAACCTTTCCACGATGGGGAAGTGTCGGAATTTGATGTTGATGATCTTAGATTTGTGGCAAACGCTGCATACGACGACTGGATGAATGGGCGAAGGGTTTTGGTGCGTTGTTTGGCCGGACTCAACAGATCAGGTCTGGTGATTGCCCTTGTCATGATGATGGCAGGTTTCACCGCGAACGAGGCAATCGAACATCTGCGAAGTAGGCGGAGTAAGTATGTCTTGTTCAATCAAGATTTTGCTCAGTGGTTACTTGAATTAGATGCTACTCATTGGGAACGCAAGGTTGGACTAAAGCCAGAAATCTAGATTCGAAAATTTATCGATGTCACGCAGAGCTTTGGTCGTGATCAAATTATGTTATTTGCCCGGTGCTGTTCATCCTGAATTGCAGTCAACTTCTTCCGCGCACGTGAAATCGTTTGGCTCACAGTTGCGGCGCTTGCATAGCCATAGGCTTTGGCAAGCTCTTCATGAGTCATTCCATTAGCGAACTCAACCAGCAGTTGTGCTTCACGCTTTGTTAATACCTTGAGCGCACGTTCAAGAAAGTCTTTAATGACAACTTGATAACTGGTTTGCAAGAATGGTGCAATTGCCTTGCGAGCAATCGCTTCATCGGCAAGGGCCTCATCTTGGTTGCCTTCGCCATCGAATAGAACTTCAGGCTGTAGAGCCTTGTGTAATTCGCCGCGTGCATCTCGCAAATCAATACAACGACGTTTAACTGTAAGCATTAGCCAAGCTTCTGGGTTATCTGGCCATGGCTCTGCCTTAAGTAGCCCCAACATTGCTGACTGTGCGATGTCCTGGGCTTCCTCATCTCCGCGCATGAGGGATTGCGCACGCTTGAGTGCCACGCCATGAAGATGCTTCCATTGTTCTGGGTCTAAGTCGTGATCATTCATTGGTCCTCCTCGGTCTGGGTAAAGAGGAATGTACCTTATAGCGCTGACATTCTCATAGAAAAAAGTTTTTGAAATTCTTTGTTGAGGATTTGCTCATAATCCAGACGTACTGAATGTAAGCCCACCTACACAGAAAGTGAGTCAAAGTTATGAGCAACGCACCTCATCACGATTTATACGCACCACGTTGGATATCGGAAGATCAAACCCCAAAGAATTTGTTTAATGAGATTCTTCCCGGCCTATTTATGGGTGGCACAGCAGATGATGGCACAATCGATTTTCCCACTGAACTTCAAGGCCTTAACGATGAAAATCCATTCGATGCCGTAATCACTCTCTATTCATGGGCCCAACCTATGGGCTGGGGTGTGGAGGAGCTGCGCTACGGATTTGCTGATGCCGAAGTTGAACACTTCGATGTCAATAAACTTCTCGCAACTGCGCGTTGGGCCCACAGTAGGTGGGTTGATGGAGACCGAGTCCTAATCCGTTGTCAGGCCGGTCTTAATCGATCAGGACTGGTAACTGCATTGACACTTATGCTGATTGGCTATCAAGCCGTTGAAGCTATTGCGCTCATCCGTGCTAACAGAGCCGAGGTTGCTTTGTTTAACAATGCTTTTGTGGATTGGTTAGTCTCAGTGGCACCGCAGCTGCTGGGCTCATTGACATCTGAATCTGCGGCGTAACCTCTCTCGCAGTTTGATCTGATGCTAGGTAAGGGCAAAACCTGGGCCAGCACTCGAAATTTGGGTGCTGGCTCAGGCGGCTTCAATTCGATTTAGCAAATCAACGCATGCCAAAACAATATCTTGGTACTGTGGTGATTTTTTATCACCGTATGCGTATGTGTCCTTGCGCAACTCCAGCATCAATGATTTCACTCGCGCATCTTCTTTGTAATGTTCCATCGGCACGTATGTCCCGACAAAAGGTTGATCAATTTCTATTGAAGAAACACTGGCAAAGGCCGCACGACAATTGTCTATTAGAGTCTGTGAAGTATGAAAGGAGTCAATTCCTATGCAAAGAGCCGGTCGTTGACTAACTTGGTGAATCTCATATGGAAGAGCCTCGACAGCGTAAGAGTGTAAATCCAAGATATGTACCTTCTTGTGGTTTGTCAGAACTTCAGTTGTTAAAGAACTCAGGGCAGCTGTGTACGGGGCGAAATATTCACTTATAAGTAATTGGTCACGATGACTATCTGGTAGCCGAAGTGTCTTCTGGTCTGAAGTCTTTGTATATACGGCGCCCATTCCGACAGTATTCATTTCCTCGCGCTCATCTGGAAAGCGTTCAGGATCAATTACCAGGCGTGAGAAATTGTTGATAAATATCCAAGGTTTGATCTGGGCTCTTCGATAAACATCTCTGGCAATCTCGTCTGTGGCACTATCTGCCATCAACTTAATTTCTCTAGTTAAGTCATCATCAGCGAGCACAATATCTCGACGCACATCTTCAGGAATTATCGTGCCGCCATGCGGCACATGAATGATTATGTTCGAAGCTTGATCACCTGGCAGGATCTCAAAACTATTCATAGGGTAATTCGAATTATCTGAGCAGGAGTTAAGTTCATAAGTGTTCCTCACTTCGTTGTGATTAGACTACAGAAGTTGCTGGCAAAACGCTCAAGCCTAAAAGGTTTCTTCAACAGGAGTACGACGTCGATTTCTTGTTGAGCGACTTAACGAGGGGACTGTACTCGAGCTGCGATCCCTTCTGCGGTAAAGCTCAGCTGGCTTACCTACGCCACCGCTTGAAAATTCACCAGTTGGAATCAAGTTGGGTTTCATCTCCCGTCGGAAGGTATCGGCCTTAATTTCATCATCTTGAACGGCCTGATGCACTTCGCGAAGTTGCAAGAGGGTGAATTCATCTGGCAAGAAATGGCCTGGATCTGGAAGGAGTGAATATTGGCGACGTATTTCCTTCACTGCGTAACGCACAATTTCACGCTGCTCATATGGGAGGCGAGATTGCCCATCTGGTAGGTCGAGCTCATGATCGCGGATGGGTGCTGCAAATACATCGCGTAAGTGATGGGTATTTTCGATACAGCGTTCCCAGCTAATTGTGCCAATGTGGGCAACAGACATTACCCAGCCACGGGGGTCACGATCAGGATCATCAAAGACATGCAGTTGTTGCACGTTGGTTCCCTGAATGCCTAGTTTGAGTGCTACCGCTTGTTCCGCTGTATTGGACAAGGTGTCTCGTTCGCGAACAAAACGACCAGGTAAGGCCCACATTCCTTCGACGTGACCCGGACCGCGTCGGTGTAACAGGACACACAGTTTGGGATACTCATCGCGCGGATCGATGGACATGAGCGCCACGTCTACCGCAATGTGGGGGCAAGGAAAACCCTGCAAATCATGGCTTTCCGAGGTGGGTAGCTGAATTTTTTTCTCCATGTTTCAAGATTAGCGCATTTTTGCGTAAACGTGTGCTACAGTTAACGCAAGTTTGCGCTAACTGTTCAAACTATCCGAGGAAGCGAGAATCAAATGAGAATTTATCCAGATCGCATGCACCTAGGTGCAGCAACCCAAGTTGGTCCGCTCAGCATCTTTCCAGTCTGGACCGAAGCCCGCAGCAATTTCGCGCACATCACTTCGCATCGTCAAGGTGTCACATTTGCTGAACTCGATGAGCCGCAGGTTAATCGTTTGCAGGTTACCAACGAGAGCAACAGAGCATTGCTCGTTCCTGAAGGAACAGTGCTTCAGGGTGCTCGGCAAACTCGAACCTTATGCCGCGACTTCCTTGTCATGCCAGGTCGCTCACGTGAACTTGATGTCATGTGTGTTGAGCAGGGTCGATGGGGCGGGGAGGGTGATGCAACGATGATTGGTAGAGTTCCAGCCGGCATCATCGCTGAGATCCGCGACATCACACCCCAGGGTATGTCAGGAGCAAGCACTAGACAGAGTCGTGTCTGGTCACGAGTCAATAATTATGAAACTCGATATGGCACCCGCAGTACGAGCTCTTATGAATCAATCCTGAACATGCGTGATGATGATCGAGAGCGAGGAAATCAAGACGCGGAAGAGCGAATCATGCGTGAGCGTAATCTCATTGCGGGATTCAGAGCACAACTGGATCAGTTAGTCGCTAACCCTTTACCTGGGCAGGCCGGCGTTATGGTGGGCGCTCTTGGACATCCAGTATTACTTGAGATGTTCGGAAGCGGTCAAGCATTCCGCGAGCAAGTCGGGCAAATCCTGACTGCGGCAGTGTTGGACGTGCCAGAGATTCAGCAAATTGCAACGCCAACATACAGAGCGCATCGATTTGCCGAAGCGATCATGGATAACGAACTCGTTCACCAAAGCGCAACCACCCTGACGGGAGGCGATCATGTCGTGAATATCAGGTGTCTTGGGCCAGTAAACGGCTCAAAGGTTGCCCTTCACACCAGCGTTATCAATCCGCGTCATGAACTAGTCCTTGCTAAATAGACTTTTTGGACCTTTTTGTCAGTTCGTTGCCAAATAGGGCCAAAAATGTCAGACCCATCCGCTTTAATAGTGCTCCCATCGAGAATGAGCAATGAAAAAGAATGAGAGGAATAGATATTGACCAAGCCCCTGAACATGGATGATTTACTTCGTCCGACCGCCCGCCCGTCCGAGCTTGATGTGTCTGGCGCCTGCCGTAGCCAAAACCCCACTTGGTTTGACGGTGAATCACTTGAAGCAATCCAGAATGCCAAGAAGATTTGCTCTGCATGTCCAGTCCGGCAAATGTGTCTAGAGTGGGCAATCAGCAATGAGCCACACGGTGTTTGGGGAGAAACAACTCCAAAGGAGCGAAAGAAATTACGTGGTGGAACTCATTTCGTCACCCTTGAGGATCGGATGCGTGAGATAGAGCGCATCGCAGATCTGCGCAGTTCAAAGACCGCAGTTCAATTAGCTGCCAAATATGGCAAAGATCAGCGCACTATTTTTAGGTGGCGCGCAGAACTAGGCCTCGATGAAGAGCAAGTCGCATAATTCGCACTTGTCTTGTCGCGCCAATCCATTCAAGATTTAAATCTTTTATCCGAATTCATCAAACAAGAAAAAGGAGAAGCCCTATGTGGATTTTCACTGAGACCGGTTTCATTAGTGCAGTACGAACATCAAGAGGTTCCGACGATTTAAAGGTACGCTCGCGTGATCGGTTATCACTCGAGCCACTCTCTCGCTTAACCGGCGCAGAAATAATTAATACCCCAAATGTTGATTATCCCTATCGCGTATTCATCACACCCGAGCAGTTGCAGCAATTTCTCGCATCAACAGTTGATGCCCTGGAATATGACAACTTTAAAAGTCAGGTTTACGTCACCCGTGGATATGATTTTGCGCATGCGTTAAGCGCCGTCTGGTCAACGATGCACGATGTTGAGGATCCAGATGCGCGCACCAGGTCTAGCAGTTGAAACAGGAGATTGATTAACGCTAATCGATCTTTCGTTGGCTGTTTTTGAATTCGCTGACTTCATGACGCAATTTTTCCATTTCCAAATCCTTGCGCTCGGCTTCTAGCTCGAACACGACTCGCTTATCGGCAATGTAATCCATGAGTGCAAAAAGAACCCCAGAAATAACGAAGGTTAGGTGAATAGCAATACGCCAGCGCAGCATATCCGAACCTAACTTTTCTGGATTCATAAAATCCTTGAGGAGTTCAATTACAGAAATTGCGACAAGTGAACCTATGAGCTTAATTTTTAGGCCAGAGTAATCAACTTTGCCCATCCAAGATGGACGATCGACTGCATATTTGGCTACCCCAATTTTTGAGACAAAATTTTCATAACCGCTAAAGATGATAATTACAATTAGATTTCCAAGCAGAGTTATGTCCAAGAGTTCAAGGATTTGAAGTGTGACATCGTGCATGTCACTTGTTCTGAGTGTCTCAAGTATGTGTATAAATCGCTCGACAAATTTTATGCAAATTGGGATAAGGCTAAATGCCAGGCCAAGGTAAAGCGGGGCCAACAGCCACCTTGCTCCGAACAGTGATTTTTCAATAAAAGTCTCAACGCGCTTTACTGAACCCGATTTACGGATTCCCCGGCTGTCAGTGATTTGGGAAAATTCCTCGGGAACATTGTTTTGATTGCTTTGATCACTTTTCTCAGACATTGATTCCCCATTAGCTAAATAGAATTCATCCAGAAAAGAATAACACTGAGACGCCCAGAAACTCCCTAGAGCAGCAATTGCTTATCTGAACCAATAAATATGTCAGACCCTCATGCAACAATGAAATTACTCAAGAAGATAGTCACAAGCCCTCCGGCCGACTATCTGCCAACCGCTCTCTTTTGCAACGGTGGCCCCGGAGGAAGAGTCGCCCGCGAACAGTTCGCGGGAAGAAAAGACAAGGAAAAACAATGACTGATTCATCAAAAAAACTAATTCACCTCGAAAAAATCCCGAATCTCAAGGAGATGACACGGGAACAACGCCGAGAGTGGGCTCACAATCTTCACGCCGTCATCACAGCAAAAATACGCGCCCAACAGGATCAAGGGTCACTCACAGCAGAGGTTGATGATGAAGATTCGGATAACGAGGCGGATGACTCACAATGACAAAGAATGAGAAAAAATTCTATGCGACAAATGGAGTTGACTGGAAAGACGAAGAATCGATTATGGAGTTTGCCAGACAAATATGGGCAAACTTTGTGGCCCAATCAGATTTCGCCGGTGCAGAAAATCCCGAGGAAATAGCAGATGGAGTCAAAAGCGAAAACCCTGACTAGGGCCAAAAGAACAACCGAATGGAGATAGCGATGAACACTAACAATGAAATTTCTCGAATTGCACAAGCTTTTGAATTGGCTGAGAGACTTCACCGACCACAGTCACGCAAGACTGATCCTCATGACGTTAACGCGCCAAAAATTCCGTATGTAACACACCTAGTGGATGTCATGAGTTTGGTTCTGCAAGCTCAAGGGGATGAAGATCAGGCAATCGCAGCACTTTTGCACGATCTATTTGAAGATGTTCCAGAGTACGAAGGAATAGACACCCGCAAGATAGTAGCGAAACAATTTGGCTCCGAAATAGTGAATCTTGTCGAGATTTGCACTGATGGCGATGCGAACACGGAACGAACGCAGGAAACCTGGCGACCGCGTAAGGAACATCATCTGGCTGAAATGAGAAATTTGGTAGGTGATGATGTTAGAAGTTTGCTAGTTCCGCTTGCCGATAAATTAGCCAACGGGCAATCAATTGTTCAAGATGGTCGCGTTGTTGGGGAACGGGTATGGTCGCGATTTAATGCGCCCAAAGTGGATGTTCTCTGGTACTACAGTGCAATGCGAGATGTTTTTATTGAGGCCTTTGGCGTTAATCACATCTTGGTGCGTCGATTGGTGCACGTTGTTGATGAGATGCACGCAGGATGGCCGTCAGCGCAAATTTCAT
>CAIVPQ010000147.1 GCA_903907835.1 uncultured Actinomycetes bacterium | reverse complement strand
GGGACAGTAAATGTCGCACCCGCATCTGATGGACTGTCCACGACGAAATACAACTTTGTTGTGTTGCTTGCGACTTTATGTGTGACTGTGGCATCCGCGTCGGCGGAGGTTGTTGGTCCCTCTGAAACGGGGCTACCGTTAGAAACAAACGTCAACATCGAGATAGTTGGATTAGGTATCCCGCCATTTTCAACCGCCTGGGCAGCCTTAGGCGCAACAATTGAGACTGAGATTACGGCAAATACTGCGGTAAGTATGCTTACTGAGCTTGACTTAAAAGATTTCACTAACTACTTCTCTCGGTTGATATCGTTGCATCTCACACACGTGAGTCACTTACTTGCGATGTTTAACACTAGGCAACAGACTTCCCAAATCCCTAATGGCTAAGCAGTTTTACAGGATTTCGTTACCATTTCGTGTCATTTGGCAGGCCTCTGTCCAATTAGCCACGCACCTACCGGGGTTTGCCCTTATCCCCGACTAGAATTGTTGAAAATTAGCCTCACTCATCATGTTTTGGTGCATACAGAAACCAGGCAGCCAAGACATGATGATTATTTATGGGAGTTACCTTGTCGGCGACTAAGAAGTTACTCGTTAACCGCATCACTCGACCCGTTCTATCTGAAACTTACAAATTGCTTGGCCGCGCCATAGCAAAGACGCCATCCACGGGAGACGATAATTTCCGTGCAATGGTGTTGCGTGAGCGTGAGCGTGTTCGTGAACTCCGAGAAGATCGAAGCATAATGTTGAAGCAACTGGATCAGGCCAAGTCTGGCGAGTTGCTTCTTGATTTAGTCAATACTGGAATGGATTTTGACCGCGCGATTGTGCAATTCGTTCGCGAGTGCCACGCCTACGGCAATCGCATGAAAGCTCGTTCATTTACCCATTCGCTCATGGAAAATACCAAATATTCAGCCCTGGGACACATTGGATTCGGTGTCTTTCTAGTTAACGAAGAGCTATTCGAATCGGCATACTCTTACTTTTTGCGGGCTGGTGAAACGCTTGCCAAGGACCTTTGCCCTGTTGAATTTTACTTAGCCTTTTTTGCGGCCAATCAGAATAAGGCAGGGCAAGATCTGGCAAATTTCCTAGAAGGTAACCGCGAAAAAATTTCCAGGGAGACTTATCTTGATCTAATCAAGGCACTTGTTAAGTACATGAAGATCGATGCGGTTGTCGCCGAACTACCTCATATCCAAAGACTTGAGGGAATTTCCACTGTGCTTGATGAATCTGGTACCCAACTGGTGGAATGGCTTGCTACTCATACTGCCAACATCGATGTGCCGGCAACCCCACTCGCTACTGGGGAAATCAGTCTCGCGGTTATGGACTACAAGCTTCTTGATCGCAGCCGCACTTCATCAAATCGCGGCGACTATGTGCAAACACTGGCTGCGCTTTCCAACATTTGTCGCTTTACTGATGTGGAATTTGTCGGCGACTCAGAACTGTCAAACCTACTTACTGAATTAAAGTCCGACATCAAGCCTGAACGCAAAATCTCAGGTGTAGCAGCCAAGGTTCGTCCGGTTGCTTTGGATCGCGACTATGCCTCAGGTCGCAATTACCCAGCGAACACTTGGCTTGTGTGCAACGGCTGGTTCATGCATACAAACTTCCGCGGCGAAATGGACTTTCCTTTTCCGGATGAGGTAAACCCAATTTTCTTGTCATTCCACGTGAACAATCCAGATGTTTTGACTCGTGAAGTTGCTGAAAACCTAAAGAAGTATGAACCAATTGGTTGTCGTGATTGGACAACTGTTTACCGCTTGCACGATTACGGCGTTGAAGCATTTTTCTCCGGCTGTCTCACCACAACAGTAGGTCAGGTTCTGCCAAGTGCTGATGCCGATAGCAAGAAGATGCTAGCTGTCGTTGAAACTAGTTACATTCCAGAGAAATACAAAGGCTGGAAAGTGGAAGAATTTTGCCAGGTAGGCGATTATGTTCGCGACTTCTCACTTGTTGAAGGCATCAAAGATGCCAAAGACATGTTGGAACTCTATGCGCCTTTCACCAAGGTGACTACATCTCGTTTGCATTGCTACTTACCATGTCGCTCAATGGGACTTGAAGTCGAATTCAAACCTCGCAATTTCTCAGACGTTCGCTTTGAAGGATTACTAGACCTTGATGCGATTGCTTTCAACAAGATTCGCAATGGCATTGAAGACAAACTTGAAAAGATGCTTGGCGCAATTTTTGCTGGACAAAATCGCGATGAAGTCATGGCACTTTGGAAGTCGCTTTGCGCGCAAGAAGTTGCATTTGCGGAAAACTACCGCACAACATTCCCGGCTGCGCCACAAAGTTCAGTTGATGTGTCACAGGTACTTGCAGACATCAAGCACCAGGTAGTTTCCTTTCCATCGGCTTCAGGCCGAGTGAATTCCACCAAGTTGGCCTTCGCCCTTGACCAAAACCTCAAGGATCAGTTGGCCATCGTATTGCAGTCAATCGTGGACAACATGAAAGAACCAGCAGATGTGCACGTACTTTGTCGAGGACTTGATCAGGCTTATTACCAGCAACTACATGACTTCTTCCCAGAGTTCAATTTCTCCTTCTACAACTTTGATTTGATCGATTACGGTGACAATCTGCGCATGCTTTCGCATACGACAGTCTCCACAATGGATCGACTGTTCCTGCCAGAACTTTTGGCAGACATAGACAAGGTTTTGTATTTGGATGTAGACATCTTGGTTCGCGCGGACATCACCGAGTTGTTCAATCTGGAACTGGGCGAAAACGTCCTAGCTGGAAAGCGTACGAAGTTAAAGACTTGGCGCAACCTAGTTCGATTGATAACACGCGCGTCACTTCACCTGACCCCTCAGAATGCTTGGGAGCTTCGACGACGCTTGCATGCAACCGTGGATATGACTCGAGGAACATTTAACGCCGGAGTTCTACTTCTGAACCTCAGGTTAATGCGCGCTGAAGAGTTCACTGCTAACCATCTTTACCTCATTGAGTTCTGTGCATTCAATGATCAAGATGCGCTAAATGTGTACGGTGGCGC
>CAIVPQ010000146.1 GCA_903907835.1 uncultured Actinomycetes bacterium | reverse complement strand
GGTTGATCAAGGGATTTCAATGAGTTGGCCCATGAGGTGCTGTGCCACTAATTCCAGAGGGTGATCAAAAGACCCCCTACATAGGATTTCAAAGCCTTTTAGTCCCAGCATCGCTCCTCCATGGTAAGCCCAAGAGGGCTGCACAAAGGCGTATTTTCATGGCGATGAGTCGGTGCTTTTCTCGTGCAACCCGTGTATCTTTTCCATGGACAGTCTTGGCAGCGGAGAAGATTTGGCGACCTAGCTCGGATTTTGGCCCAGTAGAAAAACCTCCTTGAAACTTGCACTTGGTTTTACCCTTAATGACTGGCCCACCACAATGAAGTTTGGTGCGTTTAGACATGACACTACACCGCCGACAAACAATCCTGCCACCAGAGGTGGTCAGCATGCCCTAATTAACACTGTTCATGTCATTTGATTTACCACGCATGACTTCTAACTAATAGACAAAATGTATCGTAGTCATGCATTCTCCTGTCCGAGTCTTTGCGCCCTTTGAATCAATCTGCAAATTTTTTATCGTCTAACGCTGGCTGCCAATTTAAATTAAAAACATCCATCTCTGGCAACTTTACCAAGATCAGAGAAGTTACTGATTTTGACTGTTCCATCGGGGAAGCGTGCCACGACATCCAACTCACCGCCCATAGCCTCGATGTGGCTGCGCAAAGTGGACAGATACATGTCAGTGCGTTTTTCAATCTTGGCAATGGAGGGTTGCTGGACTTGTAGCACCTCGGCCAGCATCTTTTGCGACAAACCACGTGCCTGACGCAGCTCGTTCAGTGGCATTTCAGCCAACATTGTTTGCGCCATTGCGGCAGCGCGTTTCTGCGCCTCTGGTTTCATCTTTGCACGCAGATCAGAGAATTTCTTAGCCATCTTTTTTTCCTTCCGTTCGGAGTTCTTCCAAGTGCTCGTCATACAAGCGGTCGCCAATTGGGACATTCACGTCGTACCAGCGATCATCACCAGTCTTGTCGCCGCCTATCAGCAAGATTGCATTTCGTAATGGGTCAAACGCATACAGCGTTCTGTATGGCTTACCAAGGTGCTGGGTTCTCAGCTCTCGCATATGACTGTGCTTTGAGCCATTGATGCCACTGCTGTGCGGGAAACCAAGATGGGGCCCTCGCTCTTCTAATAATTTGACAGATGCTGCCAAGCTGACCTGCTGCTCCTCCTCAGTCAACCCCGACCACCATTGGTCGAACTCATCTGTGTATTCAACTTCCCAATTCATGGAGCGAATATAACCTCCATGGAATATTCCGTCAAGGGAATGTCTGGATTTCTGTTGAGTTAATTCGACATCCAGTATGCGGATGGTTCGCCACTTAGCCGGTGCTCAGTGGTGAACTGAACTACGCAATAGGGGTAGGGCTTGTGATTTTCAGAATACCTGACCCCCAACGTACCCCCCCTAATTCTCGGTTGGTACCATCCGCCTTCCCTTGCACTGTGTTTTGCTCAAACGATTCCCAATT
This sequence comes from uncultured Actinomycetes bacterium, assembly GCA_903907835.1. Lineage (GTDB taxonomy): Bacteria > Actinomycetota > Actinomycetes > S36-B12 > UBA5976 > UBA5976. The sequence goes on along the minus strand of CAIVPQ010000146.1, from coordinate 213 downwards.
TTCTTAATATGCAGATGATCTGTGTCATTCGGGGGTGAATATCATTTGATAATTGGAAATATGAGATGAACTGAACGCTTAACTTATTGATTTCCCAATGAAAAAGGCAGCTAAGTGGTGAAACTTAACTGCCCAAGAACAAACTGATGGTGCCGATTGTCGGATTCGAACTGACGACCTACCGCTTACAAGGCGGTTGCTCTACCAACTGAG
>CAIVPQ010000145.1 GCA_903907835.1 uncultured Actinomycetes bacterium | reverse complement strand
TTTGCGCAGTTCGCTCATTGGGTGATCACACTTCCATTTTCATATTTGATTTTGTTGCTGATAATTTTTTCTACAGTTTCAACGAGCAAAATTCTTTCTTGAACTTTGATGCGTTCGTGCAGTGAAGCTTGGGTGTCATCTGGCAAAATTTCCACGCTAACTTGATCAATGATTGCGCCGGTATCAACACCTGCATCAACAAAGTGCACTGTCGTACCAGTCACTGTCACACCCGCAGCCAATGCATCGCGAACAGCGTGTGCCCCTGGAAATTCGGGCGACAAAGCCGGGTGAGTATTAATCAACTTGCCTTCGAATTCATCAACAATTTTCGGATCAAGAATCCGCATGAAACCTGCCGAAACGACCAAGTCAGGATGAAGTGAACGTAAGGTCATCAACATCGATTCATCCCAAACACTGCGTTCTGGAGTCATCGGAACAATGAAGGTCGGTATCTCAAATCGTTGAGCAATTTCCAATGCTGGCACATGAGCATCAGTGATTAAAGCCACGATTTTAAAGCCTTTTGCCTCTTGCTCATTTGCTAAGGCTTCAAAGAGCGAGCCTGTCCCCGAGGCCAACAAGACGATTCGAGGAGTGCTCACACACTTAGTCTAATTTGCCGACTCTTGCGAGACTTCGCCCGCACGGGTTCGACTCGTCCACATGCGAACAAGAGTCAAAATAAAACGTGGCAGAAGTAGGGCCGTTAGCGCAGAGAGTCCGCAAATCGTGACAACGCTCACAGAAACATCTATCGGATTAGGGCCAATGTTTTTAAGGAGCTGATTACCTAATGAGCCGCTAGAAATAGTGGTTAAACCCCAGGTTCCAAGACCCAGCACGCCAAGGGTTGCAGCCAAGGAACCAAGTTCGCCAATTCGCACGATGTTCTTCATCTGCGCAAGCCAACCTTGGCCATCAGGCTCCCAATGTTCGCGCGGAAGGGCAATGAATATGAATAGCCCTAAAGCAATTGGGATGGCGATTAAATAAGGAGCCCAAACTGGAATGTCACTAGGCAAAATCGAAAGTAATGGGAAAGCCGGAAGCGCACCTGGTTCGGCAGAGTTCACCGAGACTAGCCCTGAAGCACCTAACCAAATACCAGGACCTGCTACATAAGACATCGCCCAAACGCTTGCAGTTGGCAGGTATCCGATACACATCAAAATCATGAAGAATCCCGAGACGCTTCCCGGAGCCATGATGGATAAGACTGATTTCATTTCGTTCCAGTGCAAACCAATTGAGATAGTCGTAATCAGCGCGCCGACACCAAGCATGATTGCCACGGCTGCGGTTCCAACTCGAATACCTGTGACCATAAATGGCGGAAAGTTATCGGTGAGTAACGAGCCAGTCGGTGCATAAGTTGCAACGCATGCGCAACTAATTACCAGTGCCAGTAATCCACCACGAACTGCTGAGGCAAGAATTTCGGCGCTTAGGCCATCCGTTGAGGATAGGGTCGCAACACCTGCACACAACGCTGCATAGATAACTGAGAACAATAAAGCTGTGCGCCAATAATCTTTGCTGGATTCAGGTTGGCTACTCTTCAATGCCCAATGCGTACATTTCCAAATCATCACCGCTGGAATGATGAAGAATCCCCACGGCAACAGACCAAGTGTGACTCCACTGATGGTCACTGGCGAAATGTGCGCACCAAGCCAAGCGATTCCGGCCGTCTGCATGATTTGTGTGGTGGTTTCATTGCCGTGAGCAGCGACCAACCAAACACTCATGATGGTGAGGAATACAAAAATCAAACCAAGTGTCACCGCAGCCACAGCAGATATGGCTGAGGCCACAACTAAAGAATGTTTGGTGATGTGCTCTTCAAGGACGGGACGACGCCATTGCCTTTGTGGCCCTGTGGCAGGTCGCGAGCGCGACTTACT
>CAIVPQ010000144.1 GCA_903907835.1 uncultured Actinomycetes bacterium | reverse complement strand
GATGCGGCAATTGGGGTAATCACAATGGGTTCATTTGCCCTTGGTGTCGCGTTGCTAACTTATTTCGGTAATAAGGGCCCCGCCTTTGATGCTGCTCTCTTTGGTTCAATTTTGGGTGTGCGCTGGAGTGATGTTTACATCATTGTCGGCGTGCTTGGTTTAGCACTTGCGATGATTTTCTTTTTCTACAGATCTTTGCTCTTCACGACATTTGACCCAGAAGTAGCGGCCACAGCGGGAGTAAATGTCGTGCGCATTGAATCAATGCTGATGATTGTGCTGTCGCTTTCAACCTTGGTCACTTTAAATGTCATCGGCGTGACCTTAGTTGCGGCAACTCTAGTGATACCGCCAGTTATCGCCAGACTTTTAACGGCAAGTTTTCACAGGCTTCTGGCAATTTCAACTGGGTTAGGCGCAACATTTGGTTTTGTTGGGATGAATTTGTCATATCACCTAGATGTGCCAAGTGGAACAACGATCGTGCTAATTGGTGCTATTGCTTTCACGTTGGTTTACGTTTTCAAGAGTATTCGACCAAGTCGGATGCCCAAGGTAACGATTTAGTCATTCTGGGCCTCTGAAAATGTGGCTAATAGGACAAAATCGCTATGCTGGTATTGCATTTGTGTGGATGTTTCTAAATCGTTACCTGAGAGTCAAACTAGTGTCAGAGAATTGAGCATCCAAAATGAGAACCAAGTACCGTCGCACTTCTAAATTAGTAATTGCGAGTATCGTTCTAGCTTCACTTGGAGCCGCTTCAAGTGCCTCAGCAGTGACACCAACTGTTTCGAGTGCGCCGGCATCTGTGATCGCAACTCGTGGTAACGCCAGTGCCGTTATCACTTGGAACGCACCAACTAGCGATGGTGGATCTGCCATCACCTCTTACACGATCGAAGCAACTAACTCTGCTGGAACAAGACAGTTCAACATCGCTGGCTCATTGCGTACAGCGACTTTGACTTCGCTAACGAATGGCACGGGGTACGGGATTTCGATTTTCGCAACCAATGGCGTTGGAAATTCCATTAAATCTTCAGAGGTTTTCGTTAACCCTTCATCATCAGCGGCAAAGGCTCCCGCATCACCTGTTGTTGGCCTAATCAACACATCGGTTAGCCAAACTGTTTCTCTTGCTTACACACTTGGCCTAAATAATGGGTCGACAGTTACGTCTGTTGAGTATTCAATTGATGGTGGCACCAACTGGTTGCCTGCAACAACTAATCCTTTGGTAATCTCCGGTCTCACTAATGCGCAGATATATTCCTTTAAGTTAAGGGCAATCAATAAGTTTGGACCAGGCACAAGCGCATCGAAGAGCATCAAGTCGGTGGCTACCGCGAATGTAATTTCATTCACTCAGCCAGAGCCAATGACTTTCGGCGATTCAGATCAGTCTTTGATAGCATCCTCTGCAAGTTCAACCCTTGCTTTTACCAGCGTCACGCCAACTGTTTGCTCAATCGTTGATGGCGCAATACATCCTTTGTCAGGCGGTTCTTGCAGAGTGACGGCAACAGCGCCTGGCACCAGCATTTTTGCCACTGCCAAGGCAGTGTCCAAGACTGTCAAGATTGCAAAAGCACCTCTTGTGATTTCCTTTGAAACCATGTCGGCTATGTCCGTAAATGGTGCTGATCAGACACTTGTGCTTTCAGCACCAGGCGGTGTCACAACTTTGATTTCGAGCACACCAACTGTGTGTTCCTTAACAGGATCTGTAGTGCGTCCGATAAAGATTGGCGTTTGCACAATTAAGGCAACCAATCCTGGCAACACTCAGTATCTTGCAGCTTCCGCGATGATTCGATCAGCTATCGTCACCATCGCTGTGACAACGACACCTACACCTACTCCTACTCCGACACCTACTCCGACACCTACTCCTACTCCTACTCCTACTCCTACTCCTACTCCGACTCCGACTCCGACTCCAACACCTACTCCAACTCCTACTCCGACACCAGTCCTAACAGGGCCTTGGACGATTCGTTCCACATCAGTAGCAGCCTCTCAGGTCGGTACTGCGGCAACCTGGGTTGGCAATGGCTGGTACCAAGCCGGTCTTGGGTACGCGCAGGTGCATTACCCAACTGGCAGTACAAATGTGATGTCTTATCGGGTAACTTCAGGCACTGGTGTACCTGTGGCTGGCAAGACCATCACATTCCTTTTGGGTAAGACTTATAGCGGTTCCACGGCCAAAGTAAATGTTGGTTACGTCAATTCAGTAGGCGAACAGGCCGCTGTTACTGGAATTACTGATGCCAATGGCAATGTGAGTTTCACTCTTGTGAATACGGACAATCCAGCAGGTGCCAGCACCTTCACTCAAGTTTCGGCTTATGTGAATGATTCAAATTGGGACACCGTCGATATCCTTGATGTCATTTATGATCCAACTTCAACGCCAACACCTACAGCAACGCCAACACTGACCCAAACACCAACACCAACATCGACCCCAACAGGGACTAGTTGTGCTGGAATTACTTCTACCTTCATCACTGGTGAAAGCTTCAGTAACTTGAGCGTGGTGGGCGACGGAACAAAAAAGATATTTACAACAGGCACTTACTGGGATAATAACAATTCGATTCTGACTTTTAGTTATTCAGATCCGTCCCTGGCTTGTAAAG
>CAIVPQ010000143.1 GCA_903907835.1 uncultured Actinomycetes bacterium | reverse complement strand
TGTCAGACATGACATAACAAGGATTTAGAAAGTAGCGATCAGCCGCTCGGCAGGCTATTCGGCAACCACGCATATTCCGCACGGTGCCCCCACGCGAAGATTCGCCCTAAAATTGGCAAGAGCGAAAGGCAAAACATTGAGTAATCCAAATATTTTTGACAACCCCGAAAATGACGCATGCTTTCAAGAAAAGATCAATATTTACAACCTAAGTCAATACTTTGATCGCCAACGTGAGTATAAAGAACTAACGCAACGATTCTCAGTGTGGTCAGTCCAACCTGGAATTGAGGTTTCCAAAGCCAGATTCACCGGCACAGAAATTGATTTATGCGTGATCTGTGCACGCGCGATTGTTTCTTCTGGTAAGTGCGTGACCTCAATAGCTTGTGTTTTTTGTCAATTGTGGGATTGCCTCCTCGGTTATGCAATTGGCAACTCTGAGTTTCTTGGCCTCACACGGACAGCGTTAGGTATAGACGATTACCCGCCAGTTCAGTGCTCACCTTTGGCGCAACAAGCTCAAATAGAAGGGGTAAGTTCCATTATCAATTCTTGGCTAAACCTCTACTACTGGCAAAGGAATGAAATCTCAATTTTGATTCAAGACGCCGGTTGGGAGCATCAAGAATTCGTTACCTTGAGCGACTGGACAGACGAATACCCTGAGAACGCCCTGTCTTCACTTGAGGCGTACATCCGACTAATCGAAGAGCGGTATCCATGGGCAATTTACCTGTGCCCTGAATCAACAAATTTGAGTTGGTACTTTGATCAACTTCCACAATCCAAAGAACTTGTCGAATAGCACTATTGCCTCTTCGGCAACAATTTTTACTGCAATAAAAAAGGTGGAACCCAATTGGGTTCCACCTTTTTAAGATATTTAGATTTAGTCGACGTTGTCCTCATCGGAAGCAAAGCCACTCGGCGCCTCTGGGGTTGTCTTTTGGACCTGCATTAAGAATTCGTAGTTGCTCTTCGTGTCGCGCAACTTGGTCAAAAGTAGTTCAAGACCTTGTTGGGAATCAAGGGCGTGAAGTACGCGACGCAATTTCCAAATAACCTTAAGTTCATCTGGAGCCATCAAGATTTCTTCACGTCGAGTTCCAGAAGCCTCAATATCAACCGCCGGGAAGATGCGTCGATCAGCTAAACGACGATCCAACTTGAGTTCCATGTTGCCAGTGCCCTTGAACTCTTCGAAAATAACTTCATCCATTCGAGAGCCAGTCTCAACTAGAGCAGTAGCCAAGATGGTTAAGGATCCACCCTCTTCAATGTTGCGAGCAGCGCCAAAGAACTTTTTCGGTGGGTACAAAGCCGCAGAGTCAACACCACCGGAAAGGATTCGGCCTGATGCAGGTGCAGCCAAGTTATACGCACGACCCAATCGAGTCATTGAGTCCAAAAGCACCACAACATCATGCCCCATTTCGACCAATCGCTTTGCGCGCTCAATCGCTAATTCTGCAATCGTGGTGTGATCCTCTGCTGGTCGATCAAAAGTAGAAGCAATAACTTCACCCTTGACTGATCGTTGCATGTCGGTTACTTCTTCTGGACGCTCATCAACAAGAACGACCATTAAATGAACTTCTGGATTATTCTCCACAATCGCATTAGCGATGTTCTGCAGAATCATGGTCTTTCCGGCCTTTGGGGGCGAAACGATAAGTCCGCGTTGTCCCTTACCAATCGGGGCAACAAGGTCAATTACTCGGGTAACCAAATTGTTCGGTGCAGTTTCAAGGCGCAAACGCTCTTGTGGATACAACGGAGTTAGTTTGCTGAAATCAATGCGGTTGCGTAACTCATCAGGCTCTAGCCCATTGATCGATTCGATTCGCACAAGTGGATTGAATTTCTGCGGACGATCGCCTTCGCGAGGCTGCTTAACCTGTCCAGTTACAGCATCACCTTTACGCAGATTGAACCGCTTAACTAGACCCATTGAGACATAAACGTCATTCGAACCTGGCAAGTAACCTGAAGTACGAACGAAGGCGTAATTATCGAGAATGTCGATTATGCCAGCAACTGGTAACAACACATCATCTTCGGTGACCTCGAGATCGTACTCGCCTGCACCACGATTACCGCGGTCACGGTTGCGAGGATTGCGGTCATTTCGGTCACGACGATCGTTGCGATCGCGCCTGTTACCACGGTCGTTTCGATCACCGCGTTCGCGGCGAGAACCGTCGTTGGAATCAGCGCCATTGTCAGCACCAGACTCAGTGCGAGTTGATGAACGAGCTTCATCGCTGGATTCAGAATCCGAGCCACCGCGATTATTGCGATTACGATTCCGATTGTTACGCTCAGGGCGCTCGCCACGGTCATCATTTCTGCCGGGACGTTCGCCACGTTCCGTTGCGGGCTCATTGGCCTCCTGAGCAACTTCTACAGTCTTGGCAGCTCCTGCAGCGCGGGTTGCGGTGCGTCGAGGACGACCTGCACCCTGCTTTGCGCCAATTGCAGAGACTAAATCTGCTTTGCGCATTGTCGATGCGCCATCGATTCCTAGTCCAGCAGCCATCGCTTTTAGTTCTGGAAGGAGTTTGGTACTGAGCCCTTTGTCTGGGGCAATTGCGTCGGTCACTTATGTGTCCTTTGTGTAATCAGGGATAAATTAATCTCCGCGCTTGAATACGAAAAATGCGCTCAATTTTGCGGGATTTTTGTCAGTGGAAGAATTCCTGCTGATAATTAACTGTACCAGAGAACAAGACTTAGTTAACAATTCGCCATTGAAATCGCAGAAAAAGTCTTATTCCAAGATTAAGCGGGTTGCTCAAGAACTATGGTTCCTTCTTCGGCAACTGGGACCGGAACTGCCGAAAACCCTTGTTCTGCAACAACTTCTATCGCCAGGGCTGCATTCTGGGTGGTACACAAGGCTAAAACAGAAGGTCCCGCTCCGCTTATGCAAGCCGCAATCCCAAGGCTACGCAACTTTGCGACCAATTCCATTGATTCGGGATATGCCTCAACCCGATATTGCTGATGCAAACGATCTTGAGTTGCTTCTAGGAGCAATTCTGGAGAACCGATAATCGCTGCGATTAGAAGTGCGCTTCGGGCAGCATTAAAAGCTGCGTCTTTATGCGGGATCTCTGCTGGGATTAATCCCCTGGCTTTGTGGGTTGATAATTCACCCTTTGGCACGCCGAACACCGGAACAATCTCTGGATTAACATTCATTGCCACGGCATCCGCATGACCATCTTCATCAACCCAAGCAATAGTTAACCCGCCCAACAAGCAGGCAGCGGCATTGTCAGGATGACCTTCAATGTCAGTGGCTAGTTGCAATAACTCAGGTTCTGTAATTGAAACTTGGCAAAGCTCGCGAGCAATCACAAGTCCCGCCACAATCGCAGCAGCAGACGAACCCATCCCGCGACCTTGTGGGATCGCGTTTTTACATTCAATATTCAAGCCGACAATCGGTTTGCCAAATGTTGCACAAGTTTCGATTATGGTTTTGGCGACCAGGTGGCTTGCATCAGTTGGCAATTCGCCGGCGCCTTGACCAACGATATTGACAACCACATTCGGTTCATCAGTTATTGTCGCGGTAATAAAGTCACGCAACTCCACAGCGATGCCTAACGAGTCATACCCGGGGCCAAGATTTGCACTTGTCGCAGGAACTGAAACTGTGACGGTTTGCAACATTAGATAAGGCCCAATGCCGCTGCGGCTGCTTGCATATTTACTGGCACAACTACTGGAGCCGGTGCGTCATTTAATGCCCACTGGGTGTCTTTCAAACCATTGCCGGTAACTGTACAAACGATTGTCGATCCCGAATCAACAAGTCCTAAATCTGCCTGTTGTAAAAGCCCAGCAACACTGGCTGCACTTGCTGGCTCAACGAAGAAACCTTCACGATTCGCTAATAAACGATAAGCATCAAGAATTTGTTCATCAGTAACAGAACTAATCAAGCCGCCTGAATCGTCACGAGCAGCTATCGCTAAGTCCCAAGATGCTGGATTGCCAATTCTTATTGCTGTGGCAAGAGTCTCTGGATTTTCAATCGGATGCCCGGCAACAAATGGCGCAGCCCCAGCAGCCTGAAATCCCCACATTTGCGGAAGGCGTGAGGCTAGGCCGTCCTTTTTATATTCGGTGAAGCCCATCCAATAGGCACTGATGTTTCCAGCATTTCCAACTGGTAGACAGTGAATATCTGGGGCATCACCTAATGCATCGACAATCTCGAATGCGGCAGTTTTTTGGCCTTGCAAACGCGCTGGGTTAACCGAATTCACCAACGCAATCGGGTAGTTGTCTGCTAAATCTCGCGCCATGTTTAGGCAATCATCAAAGTTGCCATCGATTTGCAAAATTGTTGCACCGTGAATTACTGCTTGCGCTAACTTGCCCATAGCAATTTTTCCTTGCGGAACTAAAACGGCGCTTTTCATTCCAGCTTTAGTGGCATATGCTGCGGCCGATGCTGAAGTGTTTCCAGTTGATGCACAAATTACTGCGCGTGCACCCTGTCGAACGGAATCAGTTATAGCCATGGTCATACCGCGGTCTTTGAAAGAACCAGTTGGATTCATACCCTCGACTTTTAGGTAAACCTTGGCACCCGTTCGCTCGGACAACTCACATGCGTAAACAAGTGGGGTGCCACCCTCGCCTAGAGAGACAACGACATCGTTTATTCCAATTGGCAATCGACTGCGATATTCCTCAATCACACCAGTCCACAGATGCGCCATTTTTATGCTGCCCCGCCTTCAACTCGCATTACGCCTAATACTTCTCGCACAGCAGACATCCCGCGCAGTGCTTCCACAGTGTTTCGCAATTTCGCATCGGTGGCACTGTGTGTGCGAATAATTAGTCGCGCATCAGTAGCTTCACCATCTTGGCGAACTGCCTCGATTGATACACCGTGCTTTGCAAATTCATTGGAAATTGCGGCAAGCACGCCAGACTCATCAGCAACACGCAGATTCAAATAGTAAGAAGTAACCGCATCGCCAATGCCATGGATCTTCAGGTTCGCATACGTGCTGTGGGTTGGACCAACATTGCC
>CAIVPQ010000142.1 GCA_903907835.1 uncultured Actinomycetes bacterium | reverse complement strand
GCCTTGACCTTCCGGTTCGAAGCCGTCAAGCGCCCGAGTCGCGTGGAATCGGAGGTGGCTCTGCTCACCACGCCCCGCCCAGTGCCTTGATCAAACGCACCGTGGCGATCACGCGTTGGGCTTTGACTTGGGCGGTTGGGCGTGGTTGCGGGGCAATTGTCGGCTTGCGTGGTCTGCAAGAAAGTTTGAGCGCTGGCACCCGCTACCGGAGCGCCGCATCGCTACAGGGGTAAGTGGTGGAGTAAAGAGGATCATCTCAACTCGCAGCGGGGTAGCGGGTTGTCCAGCCGCGTCTTGTTCTGGCCCGCATTTTCAAACGTGCTCACCGGATCAGTGTCCACCGATTGAGATCAACGGCGTTTCCATTGTAGTAACTCCAACCCAGGAATTCTCCGTTCCTCGAAGCGTTTAGCTCAAAATCCGCCCAACCGAATTCGGGCCAATGTGATCGAAACTTCCAGACACCGTCTGAAATAGAAACATCACGCAATTCGATCGGCTTTATCGTGTTCTCGGAAGTCGAAGACGTTTTCATTGAAGTTTGACCCACACTTTCAGACACACTGAAAGTTCCGAGAGTTGACCAGCCTTCACAATAATCCCTGAAATAGCGGCAAAATACGGGATAACTGCAGTCCACAGTGCGGCGGATTTTTCAGCATATGGAATCGCCCGCGACCAAGAAGTAAAAGACTCATTAGCCAAGTTTGGTATCGAATATCAAGTCACCGGCTCAGGATATGCTGTCGCCCCAGGGCGAGTGACTAAGGATGATGGAAGCCCATACAAGGTCTATACCCCCTTTTATAAGCGTTGGTTAGTTCACGGTTGGCGTGCTCCGGCTAATGATCCAATATCATGGCCAAAGTGGTGGGCACCAGAAAATGATGGGCTACCTGCGCGACCAGACGTCGGTGATGTGGTTCTTCCGCCAGCTGGTGAGCAGGCGGCTTTGGCTCGTTGGAAAGATTTTCTAGCAAACAATGTCGATGCCTACGACGAAAATCGCAATCGTCCTGATCTTGCGGGAACTTCCAAATTAGGAACGGCGCTTAAGTGGGGGGAAATTCATCCGCGCACTCTGCTCGCCCAACTTGGTGATCAACAAGGCCAAGAAGTGTTCCGTAAGGAAATTGCCTGGCGTGAATTTTATGCCGATGTGCTTTTTCATAACCCCGACACTGTCGAAAACTATTTAAACCCGCTTTATGCGCAGATGAAATATGACACAGGTCCGGTTGCGGATGAGCGATTCAAAGCTTGGTGCGACGGGAAAACTGGTTACCCCTTCGTTGATGCGGGAATGCGTCAGTTAAATACTGAAGGTTGGATGCACAATCGAGTTCGAATGGTTGTCGCCTCATTCCTAATCAAAGATTTGCATCTTGAGTGGCAACGTGGCGCCCAATACTTTATGAAACTCCTGCTAGATGGGGATCTGGCATCGAATAGCCACGGCTGGCAGTGGACTGCTGGATGTGGCACAGACGCATCGCCCTATTACCGAGTCTTCAATCCAATAGGGCAAGGTCAGCGCTTTGATCCACAGGGTGACTATGTTCGCAAATATATTCCTGAACTAAGGCACATTCCAGATGGTTCCGTTCACGAACCTTGGACGGTACTTGGTGGACTTGATCATGGATATCCAGAGCCGATTGTTGACCATGCCTTGGAGCGCAAGGAAGCTCTTGCGCGACTGGCTGCGTTACCCAAAGGAACACAGCTGCCACCTAAATCCCGTGCGGAACCTGAACCTAATCAAGCAATACTGATTCATGATTTTGAATAGTCGCAAAATTTTTTGATGCCGAACACGCGCTTGCTCCTGAAATAAGTCACACTTACAACATGACTAATGTCGAACACAATGTGGCGGATATGCGAGTTCATTATGACCGCGATGTTCTGCACGAATCCGATTTAGCTGCAACGCCACTTGAACAATTCCGATTGTGGCTCTCGGATGCAGTAAACCTCGGTCCGGATGCACTCATTGAACCTAACGCCATGGTCCTTTCAACGAGTGATGCAGCTGGAGTCGTTTCATCTCGATCTGTCCTACTTAAGGGGATTGATGAGCGCGGTTTGGTGTTCTACACAAACTATGGTTCACACAAAGCCCAAGATATCAGTGAGCATCCGCAAGTTAGTGTGGTTTTTCCTTGGTATCCCTTACATCGACAGGTCATCGCATCTGGAAAGATCACTAAAGTTTCGCGTGAGGAATCGCAAGAGTACTTTGCAACACGGCCGCATAAATCAAAACTCGGCGCCATCGTTAGTGAGCAGTCTGCAATCATTGATTCTCGCGAAGTTTTAGAAACCCGAATGGCCCAACTGCACGAACAGTACCCCGAAGGTAGCGATGTTCCGATGCCTGAGTTTTGGGGCGGATACCTAATCTCAGTCGAAAGTATTGAATTTTGGCAAGGGCGTCGCTCGAGATTGCATGATCGATTGCGCTTTGTTCGCATTGGCGATAATTCTGACTTAGCCCAGGCGACTAACTGGAAAGTCACCCGACTTTCGCCCTAATTTTTCTGCTAAACCATGCCTTTGGCTTTCACATACTGAACAGAATATGCCCAGTATGTGAAACGCGTCTATGATTTTGTAATGGCTGATATCTCAAACTTAAAAATCCCGGCAAACTTGCTACCCCTCGATGGGCGTTTTGGTGCTGGACCTTCCAAGGTTCGCCCCGCCCAAATTGACGCGCTAGCCGCCGTTTCCAAGACTTTCTTAGGCACATCACACCGCCAAAAGTCGGTTAAGAATGAGGTCGCTCGACTGCGTGCGGGTGTGGCTGAATTATTTTCACTGCCCGAAGGTTACGAGGTAATTATTGGCAACGGTGGGTCAACTGCGTTTTGGGAAGTTGCGACTTTCGGACTTATCCGTGACCGCGCTCAGTTCCTTACCTTCGGTGAGTTTGGCTCCAAGTTTGCTGGCTCAGCCAAAGCAGCGCCATTTCTTGGCGAGCAGTCGGTAATCAAAAGTGAACCAGGCGATGCGCCGACATTTGCCCCTGAGGCTGGCATCGATGCTTACTGCACGCCACATAACGAAACTTCAACCGGCGTAGCCATAACTCCAGTCCGTCCTGCTGGAATTGATGAAGATGCCCTCGTCATCGTTGATGCAACTTCAGCTGCTGGTGGCTTAGCCCTTGACATC
>CAIVPQ010000141.1 GCA_903907835.1 uncultured Actinomycetes bacterium | reverse complement strand
TTCACAATTATTTCAACAACTGCTGAGTGCAGCGAGTCACTTGAGTAAATCGGCGCAGTACAACCTTCAACGTAATGAACATAAGCACCTTCATCAACGATGATTAGCGTGCGCTCAAACTGACCCATGTTCTCAGTGTTGATGCGGAAGTATGCCTGCAAAGGAATGTCTACATGAACACCCTTTGGCACATAGATGAACGATCCACCAGACCATACCGAGGTGTTTAGCGCAGCAAACTTGTTATCGCCAACAGGAATGATGGTGCCGAAGTACTCGCGGAACAATTCTTCGTGCTCGCGAAGGCCAGTGTCAGTGTCAACGAAAATCACGCCTTGTTCTTCAAGGTCTTCACGGATCTTGTGGTAAACAACTTCACTTTCGTACTGCGCGGCTACACCAGCAACTAGACGCTGCTTTTCTGCCTCTGGGATACCTAGGCGGTCGTAAGTGTTTTTGATGTCATCTGGAAGTTCTTCCCAGCTCGTGGCCTGCTTTTCAGTAGAACGCACGAAATACTTAATGTTGTCGAAGTCAATCCCAGATAGGTCGCTTCCCCAGTTAGGCATTGGCTTCTTACCGAACAAGCGCAAACCCTTTAGGCGTAGTTCAAGCATCCACTCTGGCTCGTTTTTAAGCGCAGAGATGTTACGCACGACCTCTTCGTTAATTCCGCGACGCGCGTTGGTACCCGCGCCATCGGCATCGTGCCAACCGAATTCGTAATTTCCTAAGGCATCTAAATGTTCCTGTTGAGTTGTCATGCTGTTTCCCTTCGAGGATATGGAACTAGGGTCGTACATACGGCACTGCCTTTGGCAATGGTCGCAAGTCTTGTTACGTGCACACCAGTGATTCGCGAGAACGCTTCGGTCTCTGCTTCACACACGCTCGGAAATTGTGCAGCCACGTCACCCATCGGACAATTGTGCTGACAAATTTGAACTGTATCGCCTAAACCTGGGCTTAATGTGGCGGCAAAACCTTCAACGTTAAGGGCGGCTACTAATGCCGTTGTTCTGGCTTCGACACCTTCAATTTGTGCAATATCGGTATGGCGATTTTCAAAATCACCTGCCAATTTGTCTGCAAAAGCAACAACACTAGGGGCGCCAGCAACCGTTGCAAGATATTTAACGGCCGAAAGTGCCATACTTTCTTCGCGTTCGCCAAATACGGATCTACCCTTTGCCGTCAAGGAAAATACTCGAGCTGGGCGACCACGACCCCTAGGAGAATTCAATGCGGCCGGACCATAAGGAGCGCGCTCACTTGAATCAAGCAGTCCGGCTTCGATCAAAGTATCTATGTGTTTGCGAACTCCAGCGCCAGTTAAATCCAATTCAGTAGCTAGAGCCGCGGCGGTCGAAGGGCCCATGAACAATAAAGTTCGCCCCACGTTTGCTGCCGCACTTCCATTGAATTTCACAACCTTATTGTTGCGTAAATCTGAGCATTTTGCACGTTGGCGACTAAATCAGGCGTTTTTCCGCTAATCGCCTAGGCTAGGGGCGTGATTGATTCCCCCCAAAAGTGGCACTTGCGAGTTTTAAAGGCGAATGTATTTGCCCAAAGTGCCATTGTGGTGACCGGGGCTATTGTGCGGCTAACCGCATCTGGGTTGGGTTGTCCGACCTGGCCTGAGTGTGTTGCAGGCTCGATAGCTCCGACATCA
>CAIVPQ010000140.1 GCA_903907835.1 uncultured Actinomycetes bacterium | reverse complement strand
CATTAGTTTCTGCCCAATTGCGACTCCATGCCCCAGTTGAGTTAAACCAACCAAACCAGGAAACAAAGTAAGTGACTAAAACCACAACTGGAAGCAGTAGCGCAGTTAAGACATCTTGAATAGCCCAGGTCTTAACATGATTGGGTTGATTAAACTCGCGACGAACTTGAAAGTCCCAGAACAACATCAAAATCCAAAAAGCGACCGCGAAGTAGACGCCACTCCATTTAGTCGCGATAGCAAGTCCAAGACTCAAAGCCATAGACCAGCGCCACCAGCGAATCCCGACACTGAGATGATCACGCATGCGATCGCGAACGAAATCTCTATCAAGAATCAAGCAGCCGAATGCGCAGAGCACAAAGAATGACAGCGTTGTATCGAGCAAGGCTGTTCTGCTCATCGCGATGTGTAGGCCATCAATTGCCAAAAGAAAACCGGCCACGTTACCAATTAAGTTTGAATTTGTGATCCTTCTTGCAATTCGGGCGGTAAGTAGCACACTCAGAATTCCTAAAACACAAACAGAGATGCGCCAGCCGAATGGAGTGGCCCCGAAGAAATTTTCACCGATAGCGATAATCCACTTACCAAGTGGTGGATGCACGATGTATGACGCATCTGGTTTGAAGATACCCAAATAGTTTTGACCGTCTGAGGCGAGAAGTTTGGCATCAGCGCCTTCAACCATTTGGCGTTCGTATCCAAAGTTGAGCAGGGATAACGCGTCTTTGGCGTAGTAAGTCTCGTCAAAAACCAAGGCTTTGGGAAAGCCCAAGCCAGGTAGGCGCAGGATTAAAGCCAATAGCGCCAAAAGCAGGGGACCAGTCCAACCAAAGAGTCCACCTCGAGCGGGGACTTTAATGTCATCCGTGAACCGTTCGACTTTTTCCAAAGCGCCTAAATCCCGGTTTTCGGATTGATTGGTCTTGGTCTTAGCCATGTTTTTTTTCACCACAACAACAAACTACCCTGACCATTTGGATTTGCGAGATGATAGGTGGCATGTCAGGCCGCTTATTCCTCGCCGCAACGCCAATAGGCAATGTTGGAGATGCTTCACTTCGCCTGCGAGAGTTGCTTGCGCAGGCTGACATTATTGCGGCCGAAGACTCTCGCAGAGCACACAGATTACTTGCAGACATGGGCGTAACTTATGTAGGCCAAATTTGGTCGTTTTATGATGCGGTTGAGCAGGCAAAGAGTCCTGAAATCATTGATCGAGTTGAGGCGGGCGCAACTGTTGTGATGATTTCGGACGCCGGAATGCCATCCGTTAGCGACCCTGGCTATCGTCTAGTGCGCGAAGCAATTGAGCGAGGCGTAAATGTCTCTGTTATTCCGGGGCCTTCCGCAGTGCTTGCCGCACTTGCAATTAGCGGACTACCAGTTGATCGATTTACATTTGAAGGATTCCTGCCTCGCAAGGCTGGCGAACGTTTAGCAGCACTTGCAGATCTAGAAATTGAGCAACGGACTATGGTGTTTTTTGAAGCGCCCCATCGTTTGGCTGAGACCATAAAAGCGATGCTGGAAGTTTTTGGCCCAGAACGCCAAGTTGTTGTTTGCCGTGAACTAACCAAAACTTATGAAGAGATTATCCGCGGAAATTTGGCGGACTTAACATCATGGGTTGATCGCGAGATCCTCGGTGAAATAACAATTGTTCTGCACGGAGCCAGTGAGCAAGCCCCAAGTTTGGCAAGCGATTGGGTTGAACAAGTGGCAACCCGGGTAGCACTTGGGGTGTCTCAACGCGATGCAATTGCCGAGGTAGCCAAAGAATTGCACGTACCAAAACGAGATGTCTACGATGCCGTACTGGCTAGTCTCAGACTGCAGTGATAACTCACACGCCGGCAAGACTCTAGAATTACGCACATGACTTCACCGCAAAATAAGGCATTTTATTTAACGACGCCGATTTACTACGTAAATGATGCCCCTCACATCGGGCATGCGTACACAACTGTCGCTGGTGATGTCATGACCCGTTGGCACCGGATGGCTAGCGAGAATGTCTGGTTCTTGACCGGCACTGATGAGCATGGACAAAAAGTTTTACGAACAGCCGAGGCTAATAATGTTGCGCCACAAGTTTGGGCTGATCAATTAGTCCATGATGCTTGGCTGCCCGTTCTTGATGTGATTGATGCAAAGAATGATGATTTCATCAGAACCACTGAACCGCGCCACATTGAGCGGGTCCAAAAGTTTCTTGCCGGCCTGAAAGATGCTGGAGAAATCTACGAAGGTGCTTACGAGGGACCATATTG
>CAIVPQ010000139.1 GCA_903907835.1 uncultured Actinomycetes bacterium | reverse complement strand
TCTCTCTCTCTATCTCTCTATCTCTCTCTCTCTCTCTCTTCCCCCCCCTCTCCTTCTCTCCCCCCACCCCTCTCCCTCTTTCTCCCTCTTTCTCCTCTTTCGATTTGATTCTGGAATTCAATTCATTTTAGGTCATGCCCCTCTCCACCCCTGACCTGGCTGCATCAGGGCCAAGGCAGAACGAAACCGGGCCTGTTCTACTTTGATTCGACACAAACTACTGTTGATTCATGGCTTATGCCTTATCCGATCGTTTATGCGTCGTTGTTGCTATTGCTCGGATTGCACTCCTATATCTATTGAGTCCTTGTGGCAATTTTGACCTTGGTGCTGATTCAATAAAGATCCATCTATTGTTTGTGATCTAAAACCATATCAGGTCCGATGCCCTCATCGGGATCGCGCGACCATGAAAACCGGTAAATTCAAATCGCGAATGGAAATTTAAAAAAGCCAGAACTATCTAGGCCCGATGCACTCATTGGGCGCGCTCAATACAAAATCCTGGCTATTCCGAAGGACGATTTTATTGGAAAAAATATTGAGTCATTCTTCATTAAATCGTTTTGAGGATTGACTAAGGGCGATATCAAGCCTATAAATATTTTGTATGATCAACCTGTATAGGAGGGTGGGAAAATGGCCTGGCATAAAGTGGTTTCGAAGCTTCTCGTCAGTACGTTCATAGTCTCAGCCATTGGGTTTTATGTTTTGGCGGATGATGAGCCTTTGCAGAAGGTTGAGACAGAGGTAGACATTGTTGCGAAAAAAGCCAAAACACGTTTGTCTGAGAAAAAATCGAAATCAGCCTCTAAAGCGCCTGCTTTTCCTCGGTATTCACGCCCTGATAGCTTCTGGCGGAAAAAATTGACCCAAGGGCAGTATTATGTGGCCCGAAAGAAGGGTACGGAGCCTGCTTTCAGTGGAGCCTACTGGAATCATCATGATGATGGTGTTTATACCTGTGTCTGCTGCGGTTCACCGCTCTTCGATTCCGAGGCGAAATTTGACAGCGGAACCGGATGGCCAAGTTATTGGCAGGTGGTTGATAAAAGTCTGATCAAACTCCACCCTGATACTTCCAGCGGAGTGATTCGAACAGAAGTCAATTGCCGGATATGCAGCGCCCACATGGGGCATGTTTTTGACGACGGCCCACGCCCGACTGGTCTTCGATTCTGTATCAATTCCGCTTCAATCAACTTCGTGCCTCGAAAAAAGCTGCCCGAATATATTGAAAAATGGCGAGAAGAGATCGGCTTGCCCGCCTTGGAGAAGGCTGTAAACGGGGGCATTTCTAATTAATTTATCTTTATTCACAGGACGTGTAAGTCGTCGAGTTGAATGATCCAAGTGTTTTCGTTTTGTCTTGCTGTCAGCTCTAGCGATAGGTCGGAAAGTCCTTCCTCGCTTGTCCAGAGCGGTGCAACCACAGACCATGTCGCTATTGCAACTCCAGTTACAGCTATGGCATCCAAATCCTTGTATGCATGGGCGGGTGGTTCGATCAGGGTACGCCCATAATCACGGATGACCTTTTCCAGGTCTTCTCCCGAAAGCCGCGAGTCAGAACAATGACTTACAGCATCTGAGTAATTTAGCTCAACCAATAGATTCACGAAAGATCTAACGGCATGTTCGAGTTGATCGTTTACCATCGCTTATCCTGTTTATGATCTTGTAGATGAACGCAATGTACTTTGATTCGACACAAACTTCTGTTAATTGATGAATTATGTCAGGTTTTGTCGATTGACGGTCGGTGTTGCGTTTGCTCGGATTGCAAGCCTTTATTTAGTCAATTCTTAGGGCGATTTTGATTCTTGACGCTGATTCAATAAAGAATGCCCCCGTTGTTTTCTCCAATTTTGTTGAGAATCAGCTTCCACTCGTCACCAACTCCAATCTTTTTCGACCATTCCGCGATGTATCCACGATCAATATTCTCGCCCTGAACCAGAAGTAAGCTGGCGACATCACGAAGATGCTTCTCCGAACCGCCTTCCCGAAAGTATTGCAACTTGACCAGTATCAGATTCTCAGGGCTCGCAAACCAAGCGTCATAATGCCCCACACTGGTTAACCTTTGTCCGAGCGTAATATCAAGCTCTCCAAACTCTGTGTTTTTTCTTTGAATAATGTCAAGTTTCAGGCCAGATGGGAAATGGATAATGTTGAACTGATGGCGATTTTGGATCGCTTCCCGGATTGCATTTACGGAGAGATAAAAATCCGGAGCAGGAAACTCTTGGATGATTTCCTCCAGATGCTCTTCTTTCAAATCAACCAATATGTCAATATCGTTCGTGAATCTTGGTTCGCTGTATGCCATGCTTGCCATCGATCCGACAATCCGATAGAGAATGCCTAGTCGCTCAAAAAAATCGGACGCCTTCTGCATCAATTCAAATGGCTTTAATTCAGCGTGGGACAATTTCTGTAACTCCATGACTCATGCGTCGAGCCGTCTCCCGCTGGATTTGTGCCTCATCCCAATCAGGAAATTGGCGGATCACAGCCGAGCGCACCATAATCCGAGCCGTCTCCCACATCGACGAAGCCTGCGCCAGTCGCTGCCCGGGTGTCATGCGTCTAAGGCATTCCACCATCATGGGGTCAATGATTTCCACCACCGGCTCTCTACGCGACACGTGTTCAGCCCACCATGTTTTTCAGAACCTACACAAGCTATTGCATAATAGCATCAAGTCGACCCATTCTGCTCTGTTTTTTTCCATTTGAGCCATTCGAGAAGCTTCATCAAAACAAGCTTGTATCAATCCTAAAACGGAAGTCTACACCAAGCGGTGAAGTCGTCTGTCCAGCAACTTAGGAACTGGCAGGAAATAACTTCCGGTTTTAAGGCGAACCTTGGTCTTTCGCCCTGCAGCTTCTTTCTAGCCGGTCTT
>CAIVPQ010000138.1 GCA_903907835.1 uncultured Actinomycetes bacterium | reverse complement strand
GTTACCGCGTAAACCAAACCGAGGTCGACAACGTTAATCCCCAATTCAGGATCAACTACATCTCGCATTAACTCGAAAACATCATCTTCTTTAAGGATATCCATTTACTTACCTTCTCCGAGTTCGATTGAATTAGCAATTTTGGTATTAGCTGACACTTCTGCGCCGGCTTGAATCGCCGCATCTTTCCAGGCCATCCAGGAAAGTAAGGCACATTTAACTCGTGCAGGATATTGAGCGACTCCAACAAGAGCAATGCCGTCGCCAAGGATATCTTCATCAGGTTCCTGAGTGCGCTGCATCATTGCGATCATGTGCTCAACAGCCTTTTCGCCTGTCTCAAAACTCTGGTCATTTAGTTGATCAAAAAGAATTGATGCCGAAGCCTGACTGATTGAACAGCCTTGACCGTCGTATGAAACTAAAAGATGTTCTGGATTCGCCGAATCAATCGAAACGCGAAGAGTGATCTCGTCCCCACATGTCGGGTTTACATGGTGAACTTCACTCGCGAAATCTGGTGCCAGACCTTTTCCATGCGGATGCTTGTAATGATCAAGGATTATTTCTTGATAGAGGCTCTCGAGTTTCATAACTAAGCTCCAAAAAATTCTTTAGCGGCAACGACGGCTTGCACAAGCGCTTCGACATCGTCTAGGTCGTTGTAGATGTAGAAAGTTGCGCGCGTTGTCGCAGGTACGTCATAGCGACGACAGACTGGCCAAGCACAGTGATGGCCAACTCTTACCGCGACTCCAAGGTCATCTAGAACTTGACCAACATCATGAGGATGAATGCCATCGACAACGAAGGACACCGCCGAGCCTCGATCTTTACTGTCAGTTGGACCAATGATTCGAACGCCGGGAATAGCAGATAGCGCGGTAAGTGCGGCCTGCGTCAACATATGCTCATGTTCTTGCACATTGTCCATGCCAAGCGCACGGAGGTAATCAACAGCAGCTGACAGACCCACTGCTTGAGCAGCCATCGGCACACCCGCTTCAAAACGTGCCGGTGGCGGAGCGAAAGTTGAGCCTTGCATTGTCACTGTTTCAATCATTGAACCGCCCGAGATAAATGGCGGCATCGCAGACAGTAATTCTTCACGACCCCATAGGCAACCAATGCCTAACGGTCCAAGCATCTTATGACCACTCCACGTCAAGAAATCAACGCCAAGTTGCTCAACATCTACGGGCATGTGCGGAACACTCTGACAAGCGTCAAGTAAGACCAAAGCATCCACTTCACGAGCTCGAGTGACCACTGCCGCAACATCGTTGATTGTGCCAAGCAGGTTTGATTGATGGGTAAATGCGACGATTCGGGTGCGGCTACCAATTACTTCTTGAATTGATTTTGGATCAAGGCGACCAAAATCGGTTAACGCAATCCACTTCAGCGTCGCACCAGTCTTGTCACAAAGTTCTTGCCAAGGAATGAGATTGGCATGGTGTTCCATTTCGGTGACAACAATCTCATCACCAGCACTCAAGATGAATTTCTCAGAACCTGCAGGCAGATCCCTACCCTGTTGGGATTTGAGAGTTGCATTTAAAAATGCATAGGAAACTAAGTTAATTGCCTCCGTGGCATTCTTTGTGAAGACCAAATCAGCAGGCTTACCTCCGATGAAATCAGCAATGTTAGCGCGGGCCGCTTCGTAGGCATCTGTTGCTTCTTCAGCCAATTGGTGGGCACCACGGTGAACTGCAGAATTGCAGGTTTCATAGAAATTTCGTTCAGCATCCAAGACCTGGAATGGTTTTTGTGAAGTTGCTCCACTATCGAGGTACACCAAACGTCGCTCGTCGCGAACTGTCCGACGTAAGATCGGAAAGTCCGCACGGATTGCTGCGACGTTTAGTGCACTCATGCTTTATTAGACCGCCGTGTACTGGGCGTAGCCATTCGCTTCAATATCATCGGCCAATTCAGGTCCGCCTTGACGCACGATACGACCGTCAAAGAACACGTGAACGAAATCTGGCTTTACGTAGTTCAAGATACGAGTGAAGTGGGTGATAAGAAGCACACCTGTTTCGCCAGTAGCACGCACACGATTTATACCTTCTGAAACCACGCGAAGCGCATCCACATCAAGACCTGAATCAGTCTCATCAAGAATTGCGATGCTTGGCTTGATTAGTTCCATCTGCAGGATTTCGGTGCGCTTACGCTCGCCACCGGAGAAGCCTTCGTTAACACTGCGCTCAGCAAACTGCTGATCAATCTGCAGTGCATTCATGCTTTCCTTTAGTTCCTTAATCCAAGTACGTAGATTAGGAGCCTCGCCACGGATGGCTGTTATTGAGGTACGAAGGAAGTTGGATACTGAAACGCCTGGAACTTCAACTGGGTACTGCATGGCCAGGAATAACCCAGCACGCGCGCGCTCATCGACACTCATCGCAAGCACATCTTGGCCATCGAGAGTTACTGAGCCACCAGTGATGTGGTACTTAGGGTGACCGGCGATTGCATAAGCCAGAGTTGACTTACCAGAACCGTTTGGTCCCATCAGGGCATGAGTCTCCCCTGAGCGCACAACTAGATCAACACCACGAAGGATGTCCTTGGGGCCATCATCAGTTGTTACCTGAACTTCTAGACCTTTGATTTCTAATACGGACATGATTAACTCCTTGCGGTTTCTGTTAGTGACACGAAAATTGATGGATTGTCATCATCGCCCGAGAGCGTGACGCCATATGTTGCAACAGCTGTTGTTGCTGGTGGACCTGATGGAGCGCCCGTACGTAAATCAAATGATGAGCCATGTAACCAGCATTCAACTGCACAGCCACTGATTTCACCTTCACTTAACGAAACTTCGCCATGGGTGCAAATGTCATTGATTGCGAAGAATTCGTCTTGAACCTTAACAACTAAAACATCTTCACCATCAAGAACGAACTTGCGTGGCTTGTTGTCTTCAAAGTCGGAAACAAAACCAATTTCATGCAGTGAACTCATTAACGAATACCTGCCAAACGCTCCTCAATGCGGGTACGAACCCCATCATTGATTTCAGGAACATTGATCTGGTTTAGCAAATCTTCAAAGAATCCTCGAAGTACTAACATTCGAGCCTCATCAGCAGAAATACCGCGTGACTCTAGGTAGAAAAGTTGTTCATCGTCAAAGCGACCAGTTGTGCTGGCGTGACCCGCACCAACAATCTCACCAGTTTCAATTTCTAGGTTTGGCACTGAATCAGCACGACCTCCGCCGCTTAGGACAAGATTGCGATTGATTTCATATGTTTCGGTACCGATTGCATTGGAACGAATAAGTACATCGCCAATCCACACAGTGTGTGCACCATCGCCATTAAGTGCGCCCTTGTAGACGACATTGCTTCGGCAATGAGCCTGGCTATGGTCAACGAATAATCTATGCTCGGCATGCTGACCAGCACCAGCAAAGTACAGGCCGATGAATTCAGCCGATCCGCCTGGTGCTTCATAGTCAACACTCGGTAGAAGACGAACAACGTCCCCACCTAGAGTGACGGCGATGTGCTTACAAGTTGCATCGCGTCCAAGACGTACGCGATGGTGACCTGCATGCACAGCATCAATTTCCCAATCTTGAATCGAAACGATTGTGAGCTTGCCACCATCAGCAACATTGATGTCGATGTTTCCAGCAAATGTGGCAGAACCGCTGTGATTGATAATCACAGTAGCTTCGCCAAATTGTTCAACATTTACATCTAGCTGATGAAATGCAACACCATTGGTACCAGCAATAGAAATATGAACAGTCTCAGCCACCTGAGTGTTCTTCGGAATAGTCAGCGTTGCAACATCAGCAATCTGCGTCCAAGCAAAAGTCGCAACTCGGTCAGTAAATCCTGCACGAGTGACATCCTTAGGGCCATTAAGTGCGAATGTCGCGCCACCAAGTGAAGTTGCAGTCACAACAACTGGAGACTGCGCACCAATTTCACCCGTGTGTAACCCACGCAAACGAGCCAACGGGGTAAAACGCCATTCCTCTTCACGACCAACAAGGGCTGGAAAGTCAGCAAGATCTAGCGAGCGAATCTGCGGCGAGTGGTCCGTGGCCGGAACCAAGCTCACTTCATGTTCTGTAACAGCAGTCACTTAGCCAACCGCGCCTTCCATTTGTAGTTCGATTAGTCGGTTAAGTTCAAGCGCGTATTCCATTGGAAGTTCGCGTGCGATTGGCTCGACGAATCCACGAACGATCATGGCCATTGCTTCATCTTCACCCATGCCACGAGACATCAGGTAGAACAACTGATCCTCGGAGACCTTTGATACGGATGCCTCGTGGCCTAGTGATACGTCATCTTCGCGGACATCAACATACGGGTATGTGTCTGAGCGAGAAATGTCATCGACTAGAAGCGCATCGCACTTAACCGTGGACTTTGAGCCATGGCAACCTTCAAGCACCTGAATCAGACCTCGGTATGAGGTACGACCGCCACCACGAGCAACTGACTTGCTGATGATTGATGACGAAGTAAATGGCGCAGCGTGGACCATCTTTGCACCAGCATCCTGGTGCTGACCTTCACCAGCGAATGCGATAGAAAGTGTTTCGCCCTTTGCATGTGGACCTTGTAGCCAGATTGCTGGGTACTTCATGGTCACCTTTGAACCGATGTTGCCATCGACCCATTCCATAGTTGCGCCTTCATGGGCAACTGCGCGCTTAGTCACCAAGTTGTAAACATTGTTCGACCAGTTTTGAATGGTCGTATAACGGCAACGAGCACCCTTCTTGACAATGATTTCAACAACAGCTGAGTGCAACGAATCACTTGAATAAATCGGCGCAGTACAACCTTCAACGTAAT
>CAIVPQ010000137.1 GCA_903907835.1 uncultured Actinomycetes bacterium | reverse complement strand
TTTGCGCGGGTTTTATCGCTCACACTCTTATGATCATTGAGTACACGCGAAACTGTCTGGTGTGAGACTCCACTTGCCTTTGCTACATCGAGCATTGAGGGCGGGCGCTTGGCCATGAAAAACCTCTCTGTAAGCGATGTTAGCGATAACAGGGTTTATTCAAGCATGTCAGGATAGAAAAGGGAATTATTCTTGTTCAATAACCTCAAATGACCAGGCGCCAAGTTCGAGCGATTTTACTGGGGTATTTGTTCTCACACTTGTGGCAGCAAATGGAAGTTTTACCTTGGCACTATCCCAGCCCCAGTTGAAAATAAAATGAATTGTTTTGCCATCTTTAGTGATCGCAGAATTTGTGCGCACCGATTCTGATTTAGATGATGGGAGCTCTCTCGTTGGAATAAGTGAGCGCACCCACTGAGATATTCCCTTGCTCAACTCAAAGTTAGGCAAAGTCCCAATGTATGTTGCTCGCCCCTTTCCAAATTCTTTCGTTGTAACGGCGGGATAATCTTTGAAGAATGGGTGGTCGTAAGTTGCTAATACAGTTGCGTCATCAACAATGAGTGCATCTACCCACTGAGTTGCACCTGCGTTATTTTCACTAAAACCTTTTACACCTAATGGCACCGTCAAGTGACTAAATTCGTTGTAATGCACACCAAGTGCTTCACGCAAAACTCCCGGCATTACATCGGTATTTATCGTGCCCTTAGGGTTTGCATAACCAGTTCGTGGGGTCACTATTAAGTGTCCGCCAGCGCGCGCATATTCAACGGCGTACTTGAGCACTTTCTCATCAGCGATGTAATAACCAGGAATACAAAAGACGGGGTGCTGTCGTACAAGTTCTGCCGGGTCATTGGGTAATTGATCTTCGGCAAAGAATTGCACGTGTAGATCTGATGTATAAAAGAGATCGCTAAATGTATTGAGGAACTTTCTATACGACTCTTTATCGCCAACAGGTGCGCCAGATACTTCAGTGCGCAGCGCTGGTTGAAATTCCATTGCCCAACGACTTTGAGCCGAAATCAACATTGCTACTTCACTCACTGGCGTTAGTCCAAGTGCCCGTGGACCCAATTGTGCAAGCGTGGCACTGATTTCTTTGAAAGTTTCAAAAGTGCGCCCTGGTTGAAGATTATGTCCAAGAATTCCGCCCCAATAACTTTCGTGGCCAAAAGGAATTGTGTGCCAATGCCAATACTCAACCATTTCAGCACCGCGTGAAATAAGGGCAACTGCAACTTGTTCTAGTTGGCCTGGATACGGTGGAAACATTCCTGAATTTGGTGGGTGGCCAAGCATCGTTGCATTAGTTTCGGTAACAAGGAAGTTCTCTTGTTTCAAGCCTCGCG
Organism: uncultured Actinomycetes bacterium; assembly: GCA_903907835.1. Lineage (GTDB taxonomy): Bacteria > Actinomycetota > Actinomycetes > S36-B12 > UBA5976 > UBA5976. The sequence continues at coordinate 694 of CAIVPQ010000137.1, read as the reverse complement.
CCATATTTGCAAGAAGATAAACAATTCCCGGCCCAGAATGTCGCGCAGTCCATGGTGTTCCACCTTGGATCTTTGAAGGTTGCGGATGCATCAAACCATCTTGTGGTGAGTAATAAACATTGACTGACGTGAGATCTAATTTCTTGGCAATTTCATTGTCATCACTACCTACGCGTCCTAGGTCTATACATGTAGTTACAAAATGTTTTGCGGGAACAATCTCGCGCACGATATCTGCTTGCCAACCAATATATGTTGTGGTCAATCCTGCTTGGAAAGTGCGCCAATCCAAATCGTAGGTTGGATCTGTGTTTCCTTCGGGAAGCCAAATATCTTCCCAGTCACTGATTTGATGTGACCAATACACCAAGCCCCATTCGTGATTGAGGTTCTCAATTGTTTTGTATTTAGCTTTTACATATTCTTTGAACTCAGCAAAAGCATGCGGGTTATGGAATAGCTCTAATCCGGGTTCGTTATCTACTTGCCAGCCAATAATCGACGGGTGATCTTTGTAGCGCTCAACTATTTTGCGAATAATTCGTTCTGCATATGTCAGAAATAGTGGGTTGGAATAATCAACATTTTGGCGGTGGCCATATGCAATGGGTTGCCCTGCTTTGCGTTGGGCAATAAGTTCTGGGTGTTTACTTGCAAGCCACGGTGGGATTGCATATGTAGGTGTACCAATAAT
>CAIVPQ010000136.1 GCA_903907835.1 uncultured Actinomycetes bacterium | reverse complement strand
TTTCCCAATTCCAGCGCTGGCAGTAATTAGCGTTCGCACGATTGGGGTGAAACGGGCAAGTACGATTGCGCGCGATCCATGCTTTTCAAAAAAGACAGCCGTTCGCTCTACATATTCTTGTTTGAAGAATCTTGAATCTTTGCGACTGAACAGCGCCGGACCAATTTTCGCGCCGACCCAATAGCCAACAAGATTTCCCAAAATTGCGCTAATCGTGATGAGAAGAACCGCAACATATATGTTGACATCAATGGTGCCGTTGACAATAAATAACCCAGTAATAAACAGAAGTGAGTCGCCTGGCAGCACGATGCCGAGTAAAAGCCCGCATTCAACAAAGACAATGACTAAGACCCCGATAAAGGCCCAAGCGCCAAAGGACTTTAGTAGCCCATCTGGGCTTAGGACACTGGTATGCGGGCCGAGCGCAATGGTAGGGACAAGATTCGCAAAGGATGGAGTGTGAAGCACAGTCCCTAGCCTATCCGTGACAGAATAGAACAGTGGGCAGTGTCGCCCCAACCAATACCGTCTTCACTCTTTGAGGAGTCCTGAACTATGCCTATAGCAACACCCGCTGTCTATAACGAAATGCTTGATCGCGCCAAGGCTGGCGCATTCGCATACCCTGCTATTAACTGCACTTCATCCCAGTCCATAGTTGCAGCCATCCGTGGCTTCGCTGAGGCTGAGAGCGATGGCATCGTCCAGGTTTCTTGGGGCGGCGCGGAATTCGCATCCGGTCAGCTAGTTAAAGACATGGTTGCTGGCGCTGCAGCTCTTGCTGAGTTTGCTCACTCAATCGCAGCCCATTACAACGTGAACATTGCGCTACACACAGACCATTGCCCAGCTGAAAAGCTTGATGGCTTTATGCGTCCGTTGGTTGATATCTCAGCAGCTCGCGTTGCAAAGGGTCTTGATCCACTGTTCCAGTCACATATGTGGGATGGTTCAGCAGTTTCTTTGGAAGAAAACCTAGACATCGCAGACGAGATGTTAGATAAGTGTGCTGCCGCAAAGACAATTCTTGAAATTGAAATCGGCGTAGTTGGTGGCGAAGAAGATGGCATTGAAGCATCACATGATGCCAAGTTGTTCTCAACTCCAGAAGATGCCCTAGCCATGGTTGAAAAATTGGGTCTTGGTCAGCGCGGTCGTTACCTAGTTGCTGCAACATTCGGCAATGTTCATGGTGTCTACAAGCCAGGCAACGTTGTTCTTACTCCTTCAATCTTGAAGGAACTTCAGGATGCAGTTGCCGCCAAGCATCCAGGCAATGACAAGCCACTTGACTTGGTATTCCACGGTGGATCTGGCTCACTGCTATCTGAAATTCGCGAGTCACTTGATTACGGCGTAATCAAGATGAACATCGACACTGATACTCAATATGCATTTACTCGTCCAATCGCAGACCACATCTTCAAGAACTACGATGGCGTACTAAAGGTAGACGGTGAAGTTGGCAACAAGAAGGCATATGATCCTCGTGCATACGGCAAGTTAGCCGAAGCAGGTATGGCCGCTCGCGTAACTGCGGCATGTGTTGATCTTCGTTCAACTGGTACTCGAATCAAATAATGACAATTGGTCACGATTTACTCGGCGGTCCAGCACCTACGTTCCTACCTGCTGAAACAGGAGCAACGCAGGCGCTGGCCGCTGGCCAATCTGCCCAAGAAGTAGCGGCGAATTTCCCGCAAAGCAGTTTGCCTTGGGCCGTTCTTGCCGATGAGGCTTGGGCCAATAAGCAAGTCATCGAGTCCTATGCATTCGCTCGGACGGGTTACCACCGTGGCTTAGATGCTTTACGTCGCAATGGCTGGAAAGGCCATGGGCCAGTGCCGTGGAATCATGAACCAAATCAAGGGTTTTTGCGCTGCCTGAATGCTCTCGGCCGGGCCGCTGGGGCAATCGCCGAGACTGATGAAGCAACTCGTTGCGACCAGTTCCTGAATGATTGTGACCCCGCGGCTGTTGCGGCTATGGCTCGCTAGTTTGGTCTTTGAGTTTCATAGAACTTGAGCCAATGCACTACCCTTGGGTAGTTCTGCAAAAGGCTCAATCCATCAAACGATTCGCCCCCTAAAAGGAGTTCTTCATGCCCGCCATTGTGCTAGTTGGTGCCCAATGGGGTGACGAAGGAAAAGGTAAAGCTACCGATCTACTTGGCGGTCGCGTCGATTATGTGGTGCGCTATCAAGGTGGAAATAATGCCGGACACACTGTGGTCATTGGCGACAAGAAGTTTGCACTTCACCTACTGCCTAGCGGAATCCTGACTCCTGAAGTTGTTCCAGTTATCGGCAATGGTGTTGTCATTGATGCTGGCGTTTTATTCCAGGAAATTGATGGGCTTGAGGCAAAAGGCGTTGATACTTCACGCTTGTTAATCAGTGCCAATGCGCACCTAATCACTTCGTATCATGTCACTTTGGACAAGGTAACTGAACGTTTTCTCGGCAATGCCAAGATCGGCACAACTGGTCGTGGCATTGGTCCAACGTATGCTGACAAAATTTCGCGCGTGGGTATTCGCGTGCAGGATTTATTTGACGAGAAGTTGCTACGCGACAAGGTTGAAGGCGCATTAGTTAACAAGAACCAATCCTTAGTTAAAGTTTTCAACCGTCGCGCAATTTCAGTTGATGAAGTTGTTGAGGAATTACTCGGCTATGTTGATCGCTTGCGTCCATACGTTGCTGATACTTCCTTACTTCTGAATAAGGCTCTTGATGATGACAAGGTTGTTTTATTAGAAGGCGGACAGGGAACTTTGCTTGATGTGGATCATGGCACTTACCCGTATGTGACTTCTAGCAATCCGACAGCGGGCGGCGCTTGTGCTGGCTCGGGAATTGGGCCAACAAAGATCACTGGTGTCATCGGAATTCTTAAGGCTTACACCACCCGAGTTGGCTCTGGCCCATTCCCGACTGAACTTTTTGATGAAGATGGCGAGAAGCTACGCACAATTGGTGGCGAGCGTGGTGTTACTACTGGACGAGCTCGTCGTTGTGGTTGGTTCGATGCGCCTATCGCACGTTATGCCACTCGCGTTAACGGCCTGACGGATATTTTCTTAACCAAACTAGATGTACTTACTGGTTGGGACAAGATCCCAGTATGTGTGGCTTATGACATTGATGGAACTCGTAGCGAAGAACTACCAATGACCCAAACTGATTTCCACCATGCCAAGCCAATTTACGAATACTTACCTGGCTGGAGCGAAGACATCAGCAATGCCAAGACCTTAGAAGATTTGCCGGCTAATGCGCAAAGCTATGTTAAGTATCTTGAGGAAATTAGTGGAACGCAGATAAGCGCAATTGGCGTGGGCCAAGATCGTGATGCAACCATTGCACTTTCGGATCTCCTGCGCCGATAGCCATTTAACTTGAGTTCGCAAGTTGCATTGGCTCGCGGGCTTAGCCACTGCGAAACATCTATCTGTGCGTAGCATGGATTTGACCACAAGGCGCAAGGAGCACAATGTTTAATCCAGATCCAGCTCGGGGTAAAGAAGTTTATGACCTTGATCGCGCTCACGTATTTCACTCTTGGAGCGCGCAAGGTTCCCTAAACCCGATGATCATTGCAGGTGGCGAAGGTTCCTATGTTTGGGACTACGAAGGTAATCGGTTTTTAGATTTTTCAAGTCAATTAGTTAACACCAACATTGGGCATCAACATCCAAGAGTTGTTAAGGCAATTCAAGACCAAGCTGGCCGATTAACAACCATTGCTCCCCAACATGCCAATGACATGCGTGGTGAAGCGGCAAAATTAATTAGCGAATTGGCTCCAGATGGTCTCAACAAAGTTTTCTTTACCAATGGTGGTGCTGATGCCGTAGAGAATGCCATTCGGATGG
>CAIVPQ010000135.1 GCA_903907835.1 uncultured Actinomycetes bacterium | reverse complement strand
TGAATGACGATGTTGTCGAAGGTTTGGAATGCCTAGACCGTCCAGCATTTAGTGTGCAGTACCACCCCGAAGCAGCAGCCGGTCCGCATGATTCGGCTTATTTATTTGATCGTTTCGTTGAACTAATGGAGGCCTCGCGCTAATGCCACGTCGCACAGACATCAAGTCAGTCATGGTTATTGGGTCTGGCCCAATTGTTATTGGACAGGCTTGTGAATTCGATTATTCAGGTACCCAAGCCTGCCGAATCCTTAAGGCCGAAGGCCTGCGAGTCATTTTGGTTAATAGCAACCCAGCCACGATTATGACCGATCCAGAATTTGCTGATGCCACTTACATCGAGCCGATTACGCCTGAGGTTGTTGCAAGCATCATCGAGCGCGAGCGCCCAGATGCGTTGCTACCGACACTTGGTGGTCAGACTGCGCTTAACACTGCAATGTCGTTACACCACAACGGAGTACTAGAGAAGTTCAATGTTGAACTTATTGGTGCAAATGTTGATGCGATTGAACGCGGCGAAAACCGAGAGATTTTCCGCACGATTGTGGCAGACATCGGCGCCGAGAGTGCTTTATCTGTTATTTGTCACACGCTGGATGAATGTCTTGCCGGTGCTGGTCAACTTGGTTACCCAGTTGTCGTGCGCCCATCATTCACAATGGGCGGCGCCGGTTCAGGTATTGCCTACGACGAAGCAGATTTAATTCGAATCGCCAGCCTTGGGCTACAAGCTAGCCCAACTACTGAAATTCTTTTGGAAGAATCCATCATCGGTTGGAAAGAATACGAACTCGAATTGATGCGCGACCACAAGGACAATGTTGTGGTTGTTTGTTCAATCGAAAACATTGACCCAATGGGCGTTCACACCGGTGACTCAATCACGGTAGCGCCATCAATGACTCTGACTGATCGCGAATTCCAAAAACTTCGTGACATCGGTATCGAAATTATTCGCGCAGTCGGCGTGGATACTGGCGGGTGCAACATCCAGTTCGCAGTCAACCCAGTTGATGGCCGAATAATCGTTATCGAAATGAACCCTCGTGTTTCGCGTTCATCGGCACTTGCAAGTAAGGCAACCGGTTTCCCAATTGCGAAGATTGCAGCGCGTTTAGCAATTGGTTACACCCTTGATGAGATTCCAAATGACATCACAAAGGAAACGCCAGCATCCTTTGAACCAACTTTGGATTATGTGGTTGTAAAGGTGCCGCGTTTTGCCTTTGAAAAGTTCCCAAATGCAGATGCGACTTTGACCACGACGATGAAATCTGTTGGCGAGGCGATGGCCATTGGTCGTAACTTCACTGAAAGTTTGCAAAAGGCCTTGCGTTCAATTGAACGTAAAGAAGCAATCTTTGACTGGACCCTTGAGCCAGCGCAAATCAACATTCCAGAACTTCTAGAAGCGATGAAGGTTCCCCATGATGGTCGGCTAAACGAGGTGCAACTAGCACTTTGGGCTGGCGCGACTATCGAGCAGGTCTTTGCAGCAACCAAGATTGACCCATGGTTTCTTGACCAGATTGTGCTTCTTGGTGAAGTTGCTCGCGAACTCCGCGCGGCAAAAATCTTGGATCGCGACACCCTGAATGCCGCTAAGCGTCACGGATTCTCTGATGCGCAGATTGCTGGCATCCGCGGCATCAGTGAGGTAGAGGTGCGCACTATTCGACACACCCTTGATGTGCGCCCAGTGTTCAAGACTGTTGATACTTGTGCCGCTGAGTTTGCGGCAACAACTCCGTATCACTATTCCTCTTACGATCAAGAATCCGAAGTCGCCTCGCGCGCTAACCCAGCCGTCATCATTCTTGGCTCAGGTCCAAACCGCATCGGACAAGGCATTGAGTTCGATTACTCATGTGTTCATGCTTCACTGACTCTGCGCGAAAAGGGTCTGGACACAATCATGATCAACTGCAATCCAGAAACAGTGTCTACGGACTACGACACTTCAAGCAGGTTGTATTTTGAGCCACTAACTCTCGAAGACGTGTTAGAAGTTATCCATGCTGAGACTCTGGCCGGCCCAGTCCTAGGGGTCATTACCCAACTAGGCGGTCAAACTCCGCTTGGTCTTGCCCAAGGACTCAAAGATGCTGGCGTAACTATCTTGGGTACGACACCCGAGGCAATTCACTTAGCCGAAGAACGTGGCGCATTTGGCAAGGTACTTGAAGAAGCTAACCTGCCTTCACCAGAACACGGTATGGCGACCTCATTTGAAGACGCCAAGATAATCGCCGATCGAATCGGCTATCCAGTTTTGGTGCGCCCATCGTATGTTCTTGGTGGTCGCGGCATGGAGATTGTCTATGACGAGTCCATGCTTAGTGATTACTTAACCCGTGCTGCCCGCGTGAATCCAGAGCATCCTGTACTTGTTGACCATTTCCTTGATGATGCCATCGAGATCGATGTTGATGCTCTTTATGACGGTACCGAGTTGTATCTCGGCGGCGTCATGGAACACATTGAAGAAGCCGGTATTCACTCAGGTGACTCTGCTTGTGCCTTGCCACCGTTTACTTTGAACGCCGAGCAAATCAAACACATTCGCACCTCAACTGAAGGTATTGCAAAGGGTGTTGGCGTTCGAGGTTTGCTTAACGTTCAGTACGCACTGGCAAAGGGCGTGTTGTATGTGCTCGAAGCCAATCCACGTGCTTCGCGCACTGTGCCGTTCGTGTCCAAGGCCACAGGAGTTTCCTTGGCTAAGGCTGCGGCTCGACTAGCAGTAGGGGACAGCATCGCTACATTGCGTGCCGATGGATTCCTTCGGGCTACTGGTGATGGCGCAGATGCTCCAGAAGGTTGTGCAATCAGCGTCAAGGAAGCAGTTCTTCCATTCGGTCGATTCCATGGCGTTGATACCGTGCTTGGTCCCGAAATGAAATCCACTGGCGAAGTAATGGGAATCGACCATGATTTCGGAACAGCATTCGCCAAGTCTCAGCTGGCTGCTTATCGCGATGGGCTACCAACATCAGGTTCAGTTTTTGTTTCGGTCGCAGATCGTGACAAGGACCAGATTATTGAACCGGTCAAGGCACTTGAGTCCCTAGGTTTCAAGATAATGGCAACTTCTGGAACATCTGAATTCCTCGCAGGTCACGGAATCACAAGTTCTGTTGTGCGCAAGCAATTCGAAGGCACGCTCGTTGGCGGCGCCCCAACAACCGTTGAGGCAATCATGGCTGGCGACATCGACCTCGTAGTCAACACTCCATATGGCACAGGTGCTCGACGCGATGGCTACGAAATCCGAACTGCAGCCGTACTTACCGGCACTGCGAGCATCACAACTGTGCAAGGTTTGATTGCCGCAGTCGAAGGCATCAAGTCACTTAAAGCAGGCCCACTTGCAGTGAAGTCAATCCAAGAGCATGTGGCTCATCTGAATGAATTGTTAGGTGCCTAACTTATGAGTAAAGCCTCGCAAATTAACGCCACAGTTTTGTCGATCGTACCAGTCGGTGATTATCTGCACATGGTGTTAGAAGCACCAGCAATCGGAGAATTTGTTGAGCCTGGAAACTTTGTGGCCATCGCAGTGGGTGGAATTGGAAGTGGCATGCTTTTGCGTCGCGCCTTTTCAATCCACAAAGCAACTGCAAACGAATCTATCGAAGTCATCTTTGCTGCTCACGGCCAAGGAACTCAATGGCTAGCAACTGTTCAGCCGGGCGATGTTCTCGACATAGTTGCGCCATTAGGTAAGCCTTTCATTTTGCCACGCCAACCAATCGCTTGCGTTTTGGTTGCTGGTGGATATGGCGCTGCTCCGATGGAGATGTTAGCCAAGCAACTTAAAGAGCGTGGCTGTCATGTTGAAGTTGTGCTTGGTGCGGCTACGCAGAGCAAACTTTTCGGAGTCCTTGATTTGATGCGCGAAGCCGATGGCGTGACGGTCACCACAGATGATGGCTCCTCTGGTATTCGCGGGCGAGTAACTGATGTACTGGGCGAACTAATTACTCGCACCGGTGCTCGCGCTGTGTATGCCTGCGGACCGATGGGCATGCTTCAGGCAGTTGCTGATATGGCCACCGAGCGTGGGGCATTTAGCCAATGTGCTGTTGAAGAATCTATGGCCTGTGGCATTGGCGTCTGCATGACTTGTGTGTTGCCGGTTATTGATGACGAAGGTGTGACCAAGATGGTGCGCTCATGTGTCGAAGGTCCAGTTTTCCGTGGTGATCGTGTGCGTTGGGATGATGTGGACACAATTCCCGCAGATGTCTTCGGCGCCCCAATTCCAGGAGGTCACTAATGAGTACCTCAGTTGATTTACGAACATCACTCGGTTCTCTGGAACTTGGCGCTCCGACCTTAACTGCGTCAGGCTGTGCTGCGGCTGGGCGAGAGCTCGCGCAGTTTGGCAATGTGGCAACACTTGGTGCGGTAGTCACCAAGAGCATCATGATGAACCCGCGTTCAGGTCGAGCAACTCCTCGGATGGCTGAGACACCAAGTGGAATGCTTAACTCCATCGGACTTCAGGGCCCAGGCATTGAACAGTTCCTAGAAAAAGATTTGTCGTGGCTAACCCAAAATGATGTGACAACCATCGTGTCCATCGCAGGTGGATCTGTTGATGAGTTCCGTGAACTGGCAATCAGATTGCGTGATGTGCCAGGTATTGCTGGGCTTGAAGTCAACATCTCTTGCCCAAATGTGGAAAGCAGGGGACAGGTCTTTGCCTGCAACCCAGTTTCAGCCGGTGATGTCATTCGTGCCGTTCGCGAAGAATGGACGAGTTCTGCGCCAATCTTGGCAAAACTCAGTCCAGATGTGACCGACATTGTTTCAATTGCGCACAGTGTCGTCGAAGCTGGCGTTGATGGTATTTCGATGATCAACACATTGCTTGGCATGGTCATTGATGTCGATAACATGCGACCGTTACTTGGTGGCAAAACTGGCGGTCTATCCGGACCAGCAATTCGACCAGTTGCAGTCCGGGCTGTGTATCAAGTCCATGCTGCCTTACCTGAAGTGCCTATTTTGGGTATGGGTGGAATTCGCACCGGGCATGACGCGCTTGAATTCATCGCCGCCGGAGCAAGTGCCGTCAGCATCGGAACTGTTGTCTTTGGCGATCCAGGTGCGCCTTGGCGTATCGCGCGCGAGCTAGGCGAGGAACTAGCTTCTCGAGGTTATGAAAGTCTGCGCGAAGTAATTGGCGCAGCACAT
>CAIVPQ010000134.1 GCA_903907835.1 uncultured Actinomycetes bacterium | reverse complement strand
TCAGATCGAGAAATTTCCAGCGATGCGTCAAATAGCAATGCTGACAGCGACAAATCAAGTGCGGCACAAATAGATGCCAGCAATTCCGAAGATGCTTCTTTTTGACCACGTTCGATTTCAGAAAGGTATCCCAATGAAACCTGTGCATCCTTAGAAATTTCACGCAAAGTGCGGCCGGCCAGTTGGCGTCGAGCACGTAAGACCTCACCTATAACTACGCGAAGCAAAACACGCTTATGCGCTGCGGCAGGTGCGACTGTATTCAGGTTTGCAATCTTGATTGTGTGACTGAGATTAACGCCCTGCGCCTGCGGTTTTGTGAAAGTGCCCATAATGAAATGTACAACGAAATAGTGACAAAAGTTATTCCACCCCAGGAAACTTAACCTGAACTCAACAATTAGCCGGTCGAGGTAAAGCAAAAACCCTACAAATAGGTGAGCAATAGCTCCAATGCGGCACATACTGTTTGCTCGCGAATGAATTCACGCGATGCTACTGGGTCAATTTCGCTCGATTCAATTTGCAGGTTTTCAACACTGGCAGAGACAATCTCACCTGCTTGATCAATCTCGACCACGCCGATAAATACTGTGCCCGGGGCTTGTCCATCTTGTGAACCTGGACCGGCTACACCTGTGGTCGCTACGCCAAACTGAGTACCCAGTCGCCTAGCAACACCTAGCGCCATCTGAAGTGCTACATCGCTTTGCACCGCACCGTGAGAAAGTAAAGTCTCATCTACGCCCAGCAGTTCTATCTTGGAACTGGAATGATAAGCAACCACACCACCATGAAAAATAGTCGATGCACCTGGAATCTGAGTAAGTGCGGCGCTAATCAATCCCCCAGTTAGGGATTCAGCGACGGAAACTGTCCGCGAATCTAGAGCAGTAAAAACGCTCTGTGCCAAACTATTGACATCTCGAGCCATCAGAGATTTGTCCTGTTTCTACTCACCAAGATTCTGGCTTGCACAACATAATCAATACCTGTTGCGACGGTCAAGGCAACAGCCAAATACAAGAGTGGAGCTGCCAAATTTTTTGCGAAGCCTTCGATTGGCAGGAGATAGAAAAAGATTGCCGCGCTTTGACTCAATGTTTTTACTTTTCCACCACGGCTCGCAGGAATCACACCGTGACGTAAAACGCGAATACGTAACACAGTTATGAATACCTCGCGCAAAATAATCACTATGGTTATCCACCACGGAACGATTGACTGGGCAGACAAAGCTACTAGTGCGGTACCGATCAGTGCCTTATCTGCAATCGGGTCAGCAATTTTGCCAAAATCAGTCACTAGATTAAATCGGCGGGCTATCACGCCATCTAGAAAATCAGTAATTGTGGCAATCAAGAAAATGCCAGCGGCTGTCCACCATTTGTTGGATGTTATGGTTTCACCGAACACAGTTAGCGCGAATATTGGCACGAGCAATAATCGGATGAGAGTCAAAATATTCGCGTAATTGACAAGTGGAATTGACTTTCGCAAAGTCGATGTGACTGACTCGTCTCTAAGAGATCCTTCTTGAGTCACTTATTCACCACCTGCGCAATTAGGTCAATACCCTCAGTATCCACTATTTGTGCCTGCACAAATGTGCCAATGTCATAGGAGTCAACGCCGAAGATGGTCGTGCAGCCGTCAACCTCGGGGCCCTGGTGCGCGCTTCGCCCTACATTTTCTTCTTCTTCGATAAGTACAGTCACGGACTCTCCAATACGAGAGAGGGCGACTTCCTCACAAGCACGTTCTGCCACAGTCGCTAAGTACTCACGCCTTTGCTCGACAACATGTTCGGGCAAATGATTATCAAGTTTTACCGCAGTTGTACCATCTTCATCGGAATATCCAAATACGCCAACGGCATCAAGTTTTGCCTCAATGATAAATTGCGCCAACTCTTCAACGTCTTCTTCTGTTTCCCCAGGAAAGCCCGCTATTACATTGGTTCGAGCCCCTAATGCAGGATTTGCGGCCCGAGCAGTTTCCAAAAGTTCAAGAAAAGCATCCGTTCCGCCAAATCTCTTCATTCGACGCAGAACCGATGCACTAGCGTGCTGGAAGGAGAGATCAAAATATGGAACTACCCCAGGGGTGTTTGCAATAATTTGCACCAGCTCCGGTCGCATCTCTGCTGGCTGCAAGTACGAAACTCGCACCCACTCGATTCCGTCAATCATGGTTAAAGCCGGCAGTAATTTTTCTAGACTGCGCAGATCTCCCAAATCCTTGCCATAGGAAGTTGAGTTTTCACTCACGAGTAAGACCTCACTGACACCATTTGCACCGAGCCAGACAGCTTCTTCGATAATCTCCAACGGATTACGAGAAACAAACGAACCGCGAAAAGCCGGAATTGCACAGAATGTACAGCGACGATCACAACCTGAAGCAATCTTTAGTGGAGCCCAGGGGCTTGCATTAAGCCTGCTGCGATAAATATGTGGGCCCATACCTGGCACAACAATTTCATCTTTAATCTGCGCCCTATCGACCGGACTTATTGGCAGCAGAGTGCGGCGATCCGTTGGTGTGTGAGATTCGATTGTTTCGCCATCTAACACTCTGCGTAACGTGGATCCAATGTTTTCATAATGATCAAAGCCTAAAATCGCATCAGCTTCTGGGAGTTGGACAGCCAACTCTTTGCCATAGCGCTGAGCCATACAACCAACAGCTACGACCTTGCCATGTCCAGCCATAGTGTCGCTGGCCTCTAACAAAGTGTCGATTGAATC
>CAIVPQ010000133.1 GCA_903907835.1 uncultured Actinomycetes bacterium | reverse complement strand
GAAATCTGCTCCCGGTTCCAACCAAATGCATCCTCCAAAGGAACGATCAAGACAGAAGGAGCAGATCTAAATCCTGCGGTAGCCACAAGAGTGAAGAATGTAACCGTTGCGGCAATCCACGCAGGATGAATCTTTGACTTAACTGACATTGCGTTGCAGCCTTATCGAGAAAATCCCCAAGAAGATGACTGGAATAGAGGCGAATAAACATAACCATCCATAGTTCAATGTCCCGATAATTACCCCGGCCAATGCACCGCCACCTGCGCCAGATAAGTTCATGACCAAATCACTGGTCCCCTGTGATGCTGGCCGCATTTCGAGTGAGACGGATTCGGATAAAAACGCAGAGCCTGCGATCAACGTGCACGACCAACCTAGGCCTAGCAAGAAGAGGCCAATGCCAAGCTGCACGGCATTGTCTGCGGCCGCAGTGCCAGCGATCAGAGTTGATGACAACAGGATAACCAAGCCAATTTGAATCACGCGTATGCGACCTAAGCGATCGCTAAGGGTTCCTACTAATGGTGAAAATGCATACATACCCAATACATGCACGCTTATAACAAAACCTATGACTCGCAGAGTTACGTCCACGTGTGCCATATGTATCGGCGTCATGACCATGACCGACACCATTGCAACGTGTCCAATTGCTATCGATGATATTGCAAATAGGGTTTTGGGGTTGGATCGAATATGTGCAAGTGCAGCTTTCGTTGATCCCTTTTTGTTAATGACATGTGCCTGTTTTTCTGCAGTCAGATATGGATCAGGACGAAGGAAAACTTGAATCACAATCGTTGCACACATCAACGTAGTTGCAGATACTAAATATGGACCGACCAATCGAGGAAGATTAAAAAACTCAGCTAAGTTTCCAGCTGGATCCATTAAATTTGGCCCGGCAACTGCACCAATAGTTGAACCCCAAACAACGAATGAGAGTTGCTTTGCACGGCTTTCCTGCGTCGCTAAATCAATTGCAGCAAAACGTGCTTGATAGCCCGCGGCCGAGGCGGCACCGACGAGAAATGTTCCAATGAGCATCAAGAAAATATTGCGATGGGCGCCGCCAAGGATTGCAAAGGCCGATCCAATTACTCCAGAGATATAGCCAACCGATAATGCCAATCGACGACCACCGCGTGCGGTTAAGCGCGCAAGCGGCAGTGCCAATGCTGCAGCACCAAGCACTGCACTAGTTTGGGCAAGGCCCGCCAACGTTTCAGAGTCAGTAATCGATGACACTAAGAGAGATCCAGCGGCTACCGTGCCGGCAACCCCAACACCATTGAGAACCTGCGCACTTGCAAGAGTGCGAACAACTCGATGTTGCAGCTGGGTATTTGGCATTAGTTAATTAAACGCACCCACGCAGCGGTATCAGTAGGCAATGTGTGACCATGGATTGGTCCACTCGCAACTAATACCTGGGAGTTAGATGGCAGTTCAATGGCTGCACCAAAGTTGATGTAGCAGGCAAAATCACCGGGACGTTCGAAGGCGACGACATCTGCGCCAGCTTCAATCCACTCCATATCTCCATCGCCTAAACCCTCTTCGGTTTTACGAATCGCTAAAGCTTCGCGATACATAGATAAGGTCGAGCCTTCGATGCCATCTTGTGAATCCACAGAGAACTTGCCCCACCATGATGATTGAGGAAGCCACGCTTTATCAGGCGTCAGGGCATCATCGCTAGAAAAACCAAATGCGCCTTCGGGCTTTCTCGACCATGGAAGTGGAACACGACAGCCATCACGACCGCGATCGGTGTAGCCACTCATCTTCCACCGTGGATCAGTAAGGCGAGATTCTGGAATATCTCGAACCTCAGGCACTGCTAACTCTTCACCTTGATACATATAAGCGCCACCAGGAAGTGCCAACATCATGAGTGCAGCGCTGCGAGCGCGCAGGGTTCCACGTTCGATGTTGAACTTAGCAGGATCACCTTGACGAGATAATGTTGTATCGCCGTGGTTAGTTAATCCCAAATCCAAACGGTCAACCGAACGAACGACATCGTGGTTGTTAAATACCCATGACGTTGGTGCGCCGACCTCTGAAAGTGCATCGATGGAGTGGTCAATCTTTTTCTTAATCTCAGCTGGCTTCCAATGTGTTGTGAGCATCTCAAAGTTAAATGAGTTCTGCAGTTCATCGGCTCTTACATATCGTGCGATGCGAGATGCTGGACTTACCCAAGCTTCGGCAACAGCCATTCGATCTCCTGGATATGAGTCAAAGATTTTGCGCCATGAGCGATAGATATCATGAACACCTTCTTGATCCCAGAATGGCTTGTGCTCTGTACCGAGCATTTCGGCCGCTGGATCTTTCTTAATATCTGGCAGCCCTGCCTCTTTAAACATTCCATGTGCGACATCGATGCGGAAACCATCAACGCCTCGATCTAGCCAAAACTTCAACACATCCTCTAAATGTGAAACGACCTCTGGATTTTCCCAGTTTAAATCAGGCTGCTCGACTGCAAAAATATGCAGATACCACTGACCTAACTTTCCATCAGCTTCGGTTATACGCTGCCATGCTGGTCCACCAAAGACGGCCTCCCAGTTGTTCGGAGGCAAGTCGCCATTAGGTCCTTTTCCGTCGCGGAAGATATAGCGGTTTCGCTCGGGCGAACCTGGTGCAGCTTTTAACGCTGCTTGAAACCATTTGTGATCACTTGATGTGTGATTCGGGACGATATCGACGATGAATTTAATTCCAAACTCATGTGTCTCTTTAATTAATTGTTCGGCCTCTGCCAAAGTACCGTAATCAGGTTCGATATCCATGTAATCGGCGACGTCATAGCCGTGATCATGTTGTGGAGATGGATACCAAGGCGTTATCCAGATTGCATCGATGCCAAGTTTCTTCAAGTACGGCAAGCGCGAGCGAATACCCTCGACATCACCTATGCCATCACCATTGGAGTCAGCAAATGAGCGAATATAAATCTGATACGTGACCGCATCTCTCCACCAAGGGCGCTGTGCGCGT
>CAIVPQ010000132.1 GCA_903907835.1 uncultured Actinomycetes bacterium | reverse complement strand
GGTGAGACTAAGCCAAGTCGGTCGTACTGACGCAAAGTTTGCGGGTGCAAACCTGAAAGTTGGGAAGCAATCGAAATGGCATAAACAGGTGCATCGTCATCATGATGAAAATCCATCAAATCACTCACCTGCCTTTGAGTCACGCAAATGTGGTGCGGCTCGTTTCATTAGATCTGCGCGGGGATCGAAATCACTTGTTTCCGTCGTAAAAGTTTCTAAGGCCTCGACAGCAGCAGCGCTCAAATGTTTTGGTACTGCGATGTCAACGGAAACAATGAGATCTCCAGCATGTCCATCTGAGCGCACCACACCTTTACCTCGCGCGCGGAATTTGGCACCAGTTTTTGTGCCCGCAGGGATGCGGATTGTTACTGGCGCGCCTTCCAAAACTGGGACCTTTATGTCGGCGCCAATCGCCGCTTCTGCAAAGGTAATTGGCACGGTCAAAGTGATGTTGTCATTGTCACGACCAAATATTGGGTGCGTCAATACCTTTACTTGAATGTAAAGATCTCCAGCGGGTGCACCCTGTTCCCCCGACCCGCCTTTTCCAGTTAGTCGAATTCGTTGGTCACTTTTTACTCCGGCAGGGATACGCGCTTGAACGGTTTGCAAACTCTGCCCACGACCAGTGCCCCGGCAGATTGCGCAGGTAACCCGTCCGGAGACAACACCCGTACCGTTACACGTGGCACAGGCCGTCTCAACATTCAACCGTAGAGGGACCGTTGCTCCGCGCATGGCATCTTCAAAGGAAAGAGTGACTTGTGTTTCCAAATCAGGTCCGCGTCGAGGCCCGCGTTGGCGACCACCTCGGCCAAAGAGTCCGCCAAAAATATCGTTTAGATCGCCCAAGTCTCCTGAGCCTTGACCGAACATGTCATTGATATTTCCCGTTGGCATACCACCACGGCCGGTTGAACGACCGCTGCCTGAACCCATGTAGGAGCGGACTTCGTCATACTCGCCTCGACGTTTGCTATCAGAAAGCACATCATAGGCCTCACTAACAGCCTTGAATTTTTCTTCAATTTTCTTGTCATTGGGATTTTTGTCAGGGTGAAGATCTTTAGCTAACTTTCGATAAGCCTTTTTGATCGTTGCCGCATCTGCATCTTTGGAGACGCCAAGGATTTTGTAGAAGTCTTTATCGGTACTGACAGCCATGGCGCCTCCTAACAGATGTGCGAACCTAATTAATTATTGTGTTGCTTGCGGTGTTATTTCAGGCTCAATAACACTCACAATTGCTGCCCGAGCAACACGACCGCCAAATTCGTAACCAGGCTGGAATATGTTCGCGCAAGTGGCAACTTCAACATCGGTACTTAACTCATGTGAAATTGCTTCATGACGAGTTGGGTCAAATGCCTCCCCAGCCGCGCCGAATTGCTTGAGACCTAGTCGGCTAACCGTGGACTCAAGTGATTCACCCACACTTTTGAACGCACCTTCAAGTTCGCCATGAGTTCTAGCGCGACCAATATCATCAAGCACAGGCAACAACTCGATGAGAGTATTAGCAATTACCTGCTCACGAACTAGTTCGCGATCTCGCTCTACCCGCTTGCGATAGTTGGCGAATTCGGCCTGTAGACGCTGTAAATCTGCAGTCAACTCAACAACTGGATCGACCGGATCCGTAGTCGCCGAGATCTCCTCGTCAGTTTCCTGACGAGGAGTTTCGGCATCTTGTTCAGTCTCCCCGAAGGTTTCTAAACCCTCGGATTCTGATGCTGGAGTTTCGCTCACTTGTTTTCGTTCTCTTCCACGATTTCAGCATCCACCACATCATCTTCAGCAGGCGCCTCTTCACTAGCTTCACTTTGTGCACTTTCGTACAACGCAGTGCCTAATGCCTGACTTGCAGTTGCAACCTGCTCAACAGCCGCTTTGATGGCTTCGATGTCTTCGCCCTCGAGTGCCTTTTTAAGGGTTGCAAGTGGTTCATCAACATTTGCCTTTGCATCTGCTGGAATCTTGTCCGCACTTTCAGTCAGGAATTTCTCAGTCTGGAAGATGAGAGTCTCGGCTTGGTTGCGAACTTCTGCCTCTTCTTTACGCACACGATCTTCATCTGCGTGAGCTTCGGCATCCTTCATCATGCGATCAATCTCTTCTTTGGAAAGAGCGCCACCACCAGTGATCGTCATGGACTGCTCTTTACCTGTGCCTAGGTCCTTAGCTGAAACATGCACGATACCGTTGGCATCAATGTCGAATGAAACTTCAACCTGTGGGACGCTGCGCGGTGCAGGTGGCAGACCAGTCAATTCGAATGTTCCAAGCTTTTTGTTGTAAGCAGCAATCTCACGCTCACCTTGGAAAACTTGAATCAAAACAGAAGGTTGATTGTCCTCAGCAGTTGTGAAGATTTCTGAACGCTTTGTTGGGATTGTTGTATTACGCTCAATCATTCTGGTCATAACTCCACCCTTAGTTTCAATACCAAGTGATAATGGAGTTACATCTAGAAGTAGCACGTCTTTGACTTCACCCTTAAGAACGCCAGCCTGTAGCGCGGCTCCAACGGCCACAACTTCATCAGGATTCACGCCCTTATTAGGTTCACGACCACCGGTAAGTTCTTTAACCAGTTCAGTCACTGCCGGCATGCGAGTTGAACCACCAACCAAAACAACATGGTCGATGTCACCAACTTTGATTCCTGCATCTTTGATGACAGAAAGGAAAGGTGACTTGGTGCGTTCAATTAGATCTGCAGTCAACTGCTGGAACTGTGAACGAGTAATGGTTTCATCAAGGTGCAATGGACCAGCAGCACCAGCAGTGATGTAGGGCAAGTTGATCGCGGCAGACTGCGAAGATGAAAGTTCTATCTTTGCCTTTTCAGCAGACTCACGCAGACGCTGCAAAGCCACCTTGTCAGCCGACAAATCAATGCCATTAGCATTCTTAAACTGAGTGACTAGGTGATCAACTAGGCGTTGATCCCAATCGTCTCCACCAAGATTGTTATCGCCACTGGTGGCTTTAACTTCCACGATACCTTCACCGATTTCAAGTAGTGAAACGTCGAAGGTTCCGCCGCCGAGGTCGAACACTAAAATTGTTTGATCGTGTTCACCCTTATCCAAACCATAGGCAAGCGCGGCCGCTGTTGGCTCGTTGACAATACGCAAAACATTTAGTCCGGCAATCTGACCAGCATCTTTTGTTGCCTGGCGTTGCGCATCGTTGAAGTAAGCAGGAACTGTGATTACTGCATCAGTTACAGTCTCACCGAGGTAAGCCTCTGCATCACGCTTTAGTTTTTGCAAAATACGAGCTGAGATTTCCTGAGGGTTGTAAGTCTTGTCATCAATGTCGACTGACCATTTGGTGTCGCCCATATGACGCTTGACGGAGCGAATCGTACGCTCAACGTTTGTCACTGCTTGACGCTTAGCAACTTCCCCAACGAGGACTTCGCCATTCTTTGCGAATGCGACAACACTAGGGGTTGTCCGAGCGCCTTCTGCATTTGCGATTACGGTGGGTTCGCCACCTTCTAATACTGCGACCACTGAGTTGGTGGTTCCCAGGTCAATTCCTACGGCACGAGCCATTTTTATTCCTCCATAAGTAGTTCTTTTTGCAGCCAACCCAACCTATTGCACCTGCCCTTAGAAGCATCAGGTGCCTTGAGTCGGGTTGACTCAAGTACAAAAAGCATAACCTATAAGGCTTATGAATTATTCCCGACCCCAAAAATGCCAGGAAAATCTCGTTTTCAGGCCATTTTGAGCACTCAAACTTTGGGAAGTACCGTAATAAATTACTTGGCTTTAACCGGCAAAACTATGAATTTGGCCAGGGTATCGGTGCCTTTGAAGGTCAGCTGAACGCTCAGTCGCTTACCGCGATCACGAGCAGTGACTTTGTAGGTTGCCTTGGTGGCTCCTTGAATCGGCAGTCCATTTCGCAACCAGACATAACTGATCTTGGCTGGTCTGGGTGAAATAGATCCGCTTGATACCTTCACCATGGTTCCAAGTTTGTTCAATCCCTTAACTACCGGCTTTGATTTGATCGTGAAGGATTTGAGTGAAATCGTGCGACGGATTGCTCCAGAATCATGCTTCCACCAATCAGTCGCGCCGAACTCTGCTCTAAATTCATGATTGCCACTCTCACTAGAAACAACCAATGTGGCTTTACCATCTTCAACACTGCTTTCACCCAAATTTGTATCTCCATCGAAAAATACAACACGGCCCGATGTGGCTGGGGTTACCTCGGCATTCAAAATGATCTGGCCGGGAGCTGCCCCATTGTTGTCATCACCTGGAATGATGCTCAAAGTAACACCGCTTGTTGCGGGTGGTGACACCAGCGAATCCATTACACAAGTGACTGACAATGATTCAGTGGCATCTACGGCTGAAATAAAAGAGACCTTTTGGGTGTTCGGTGATGATCCGTTCTCAATGGTTATCCCGGAACTCGAATCAGTTGAACACACACCAGGCATGGTAATGCTGCTGTTAAATTCAATAAGAGTAAGGCCTTTGATCCCTAGCGAATCAACCGGAATTGGTAACCCAGTTGACGGACTTGCCATGCCGGTTGAGATTACGACGTTGTTTCCAGACCGCGCAAATTTTAGATTGCTGAAAGTTGAAACTTCGCTGGTCAAAAAACTTACATCGCCACCAGTAAACTCGCACACATATGTCCACTGATTTTTAAGCACATCCTCGCCTGGTAAACAAACCGGAGCAACAGATAACTCAGTCTGCGTCGGATCTGGCATCGGACTTGTTACGTTGTTTTGACTCAAAATAGCCGACCACTGCTCTACCGAAGTTACCTTTGGAAATACTGCCTTGGGCACTGCAAATCCGGCCGTGCCAGATACAGAACCATCGGCACCAATCGTCAAGTCCGAATTGATCGCACATCCGCTGATTAGCAAGCCTGAAAGGGCTATTCCAAAAAATCTTTTCATCACTTTGCACAACTCCAATAGGTTGGTGAACATTTTCATCGTAGTTGATGCCTGCACCAACTTGTCCTAGCGAAATCACAGGCGGATGTTGGGAGGATGTGAATTGATTGCTAGCCTCAAGTCATGGGGAAGATAAAAGCTCACTCGCTCAAAAGGCTTCGTACGCGTAGGAGTGTCAAATGGCGCGCTTTCCCGCAAGATGTCTTGCCTCTGCCTATTGCAGAAATGGATTTTCCAATCGCCAAGCCAATCAGGGCAGTTTTGATTGACATGATTGAACGATCGGATTTGGGCTACAGCGGCATCATCCCAGAACTACCAAAAGCATTCGCAGACTATTCATTGCGCAATTGGGGCTGGCACGTGGACCAGAGTCAAGTTCGTCTTGCCAACGATGTAGGCGTTGCTGGTGTTGAATTATTGCGAATATTGACTCAGCCCGGCGATAAAGTCGTGCTAAATTCTCCGGTCTATTTGAACTTCTACAGCTGGGTAACCGAAGCTAACTGCTCACTAGTTGATGTTCCGTTATTACCCCAAGATGGCGAATGGGTGCTTAATTTCGAGGGACTCGAAGCTGCCTTCGCCCAAGGCGCAAAAGTATATCTGTTGTGCAACCCACATAATCCTGTTG
>CAIVPQ010000131.1 GCA_903907835.1 uncultured Actinomycetes bacterium | reverse complement strand
AGTTGTTTTGCCATGGTCTACGTGGGCGATGATTGCTACGTTACGAAGGTCACTACGGACGGCTTTTTGGGTCACTATCCCTAGTCTAGGCCCTTATTCTGTAACCAAAAACCGCTTCACCCGTTGTCTGAGCTGTTTTGGCGCTTATTGCGCCTGGCAATCTTGGTCGCTGGCTAAGAAAACGCTGCCTTGACCCACAAGAGTCACCGATTTTGCTGGTTCATTTATGTACGCTGCTTGGCCCGGCGCCAGAATCACTGAGTCATCCCCACTGATAACGGTGATTTGCCCACTGACGCAAAGAGCAATGGCTTCTCCTGGAATCTTGAGTGTTTGACTCGATTCTTCAGGGTTGATTTCAAGTTTCAACAGGGCAAAATCAGCTTCCGGTACCGGATAATCGCTAGCCCAATTATTTAGTGCAACAGGGTGCACATATGGAACATCAACCGAACGGAAATCCAAAACTCGTTCAAGTTCGATCAAATCCACGTGTTTTGGTGTCAATCCCCCACGCAAGACATTGTCTGATGCAGCCATAATCTCAACAGCAAGTCCGCCCATGTAGGCGTGAATATTTCCTGCCGGCAAAAATAATGCCTGACCCTTGTTCAAAACAACGTGATTCATAATCAAGGAAACGAACACACCAACATCACTCGGGTATTTTTCGTTGAGCGTTAGAGCGGTTCGCAGACTTTCTGGATAGTTATTCTTCGTCTGCAGGAGTGCTTCTGCTACCAAGACAAATTCTTTAGAAAAATCATGCAACTGCCCCGCTGAACCCATGATCTTGCGATAGCACTCGGCTAATCCTTCATTGCGGAGTGCTTCAATCCAAGAATTGACTCTTGCTTTAAAATCAACATCCCCTAACGGTGCCCCACTGAGCAATTCCAGAAGTTGCAGACTTTCGCTGATGTCTCGAAATCCGCACAATGCATGGAACTCATCTGAAAGGGCGACAATCATTTCTGGCTTTGGTTGATCATCTTTGTAATTTCGTTCTGGGGCATCTAAGGCAATGCCAAGTTGGTTCTCGCGGGCGAAACCTTCTTTAGCCTGCTCGGCATTTGGGTGAGCCTGAATTGAGAGCGGTTCATCGGCGGCAAGGAGCTTGAGTAAGAAGCTCAACTTGTGACCCGATAATTCTTCGGAGAGCAGGATCTCTTTATTTTGGGTTAAAACGCTTGGTGACCCATCATGAGTTCCAAACCATATTTCTGCTACTGGTTGATTTGACGACTCTTCACCCAGCAAATTGGGGATTAACGTTTTTGAACCCCAAGCGTAAGTTCGCGCCGAATTGTGAATTTGTCGGATCATGAGAACTCAGAACACCTTCAACAATCGATGGGATATTTCCCTTAAGCATACTTTCCAAACGTCGCACAGATTCATTTTTGCCACATTCAAGACTATTAGTCTCTGAATCTAGACTCTTAAACGTTGAACCTAAATTCAACAACATCCCCATCAGCCATTACATATTCTTTACCTTCAATGCGAACTTTTCCTTTGGCCTTGGCCTCAGCCATAGACCCAGCCTCAACTAGATCTGCAAATCCGACAACTTCGGCTTT
>CAIVPQ010000130.1 GCA_903907835.1 uncultured Actinomycetes bacterium | reverse complement strand
CTGTTATTGGCCTTTTCGATCTGGGATATTCAATGCCTGTGCTGTCCGGTGCACTTCTTCGGCTCGACATTTGGTCAATCTTGACGGGGCAATCTATACCGACAGCTTCTAGAACGCTGGCCCAAGACTCTGCTATCGTGAACTACCTTATGACAAATTTAAATGGGATAGCGCCTGAGGATGTGACCCTGAAAGTAAATGCTGAGGTTATGCACAACGAAGCTTCTCAAGGCACTTGGCTGGCACAACTGGCGTTGAGCAATGCTGGGCAGAATCATATTGGCTTGGTGGGCTTGGCTGTTACTGGTATCACATACGTTTGACCAAATAAAAAGGCTATTGCTAGCAGCGAACACTCGTTCATCCAGATCTAAGTGCAAGGGTGGCGGGATCGGATCCAAATATGATTTGGGGGGTGGGGGCACGGTGGGGTCATGTCGTGTTGGATTTTGAAAGGGGTACCCCATCACCCACTATGCGGATGCTGCGCCGCTCAGTCCAACTTTGCCGAGTTACATGCCCATACTGCCAGATGTCCAACGTTAGACACAGTTCCCCAGATTTTTCTACTGCGTCTGCAACACACTGATAAGCCCAGAACGGTGATGACCTGGTCTAAACGGGGCAGGTCAGTGTCTGCGGTATCCTGATTTTTGCTTTGCCGTCTAGTGTGCGCATGGCGCGGCTCTTGACCCTCATACTGGGTGGAGCAGAGGCCCCTTTTGAGCTTGACTGGCTAGAGGTGGCTGAGCTCTACCGTGAGCAAGGGTTGGTGGATGACCGTTCGATTGCGCCAACGCGGTATAGGATGCAGATTCGAAGTGCGCGCGATATGTATATGCGCCCTCCAAAAAGCCAGGTCCGGTCCGGCCATAATGATCAAATATCTCGCAATACTCTATTCGATATGTCTAATTCATCGAGTCCGATACAACCGTATCTTTGCTTCATTAAGGCGTTGCTTCGATTTGAATTTCTCAAACCCCTCATCCTAGGCTTAGGCTTGGCCAGCTTCGGCGCTGTCGCTCAAGCTCCGCTAGACGTTCGAGTGGCCCTCATTATTGGCAACGCCGCCTACGTCCATGTGCCGGCGCTGGGCAATCCCACCAATGATGCCAAGGCCATGGCCAACATCATGCGCAAACTAGGCTTTAAGGTATTTGACGTTATCGACGGTGATAAGGCCTCCATGGAGCGCGCCATCGAACAAATGAAAGATCAGTTAAAAGGTCAGCAGGCAGTTGCGATGCTGTACTACGCTGGGCATGGTCTGCAACTGGACTGGCATAACTACATGGTCCCAGTCAACGCCAAACTTAACACAGCAGCAGATGTACCAAAACAAACAATTGACATCGAAAAAGTCATCACAACGTTCAAAGCATCGAGCACCCGAATGAATATCATCGTTCTGGACGCCTGCCGGGACAACCCATTCGCCGAAAAAGCCAGTGGCAAAGGTTTGGCGCAGCTAGACGCGCCGCCTGGGACCTATTTAGCCTTTGCAACCAGCCCTGGCAACGTTGCAGAAGATGGTGACGCCGAAAGCGGCAACGGCTTGTTCACCCAGTTCCTGATCAAAGAGCTGCAAAAGCCATCCTCGATCGAAAATGTTTTTAAGCGCGTCCGGCTACAAGTTCGCCAGAAAAGCCAAGGACGCCAGATACCCTGGGACTCCAGTAGCTTGGAAGAAGACTTCGCATTTAACGACGGCGCTAAATACACCTTTAATCCAGAAGACCTCATAAGAGAAGCCAGGGAGGCCAAGGAGAAACAGGAAAGGCTCAAAGCTGAGGCCGAAGCGGCCAAGCAACGAGAAATTGAAATAGCCCGCCAAAGGGAGCAAGAGCGCATCCGCCTCGCAGAAGAACAAAAGCAACGTGAAATAGAGGCCGAGGCGCAGCGCAAGCGCGAAGTAGAAATTGCCAAGCAACAAGAACTCGAACGCCAAAGAATGGCAGAGGCGCAAAAGATTAAGGAGCAACTGGCACGCCAAAGAGCCGAGGCTGAGTCCAAGGAGCGCGAGAGGTTGCTGATACTTGCCGCCGAGGAGCAAACACGCCTGGCGCTGGAGGCCGAGAAAGCCCGAGTCAGGGCCGAATCGGAGGCTAAAGAGCGAGAGCGCCAGTTAGCCCTGGCCGCTGAAACCGAGAAAAAGCGTGCACAGGAAGCAGTCCAAGCACTTGAGCGTGCACGACTGGCCGAGACGCAGCGGCTCAAAGATATGGAGCAGGCTAAAGCGCAGGCCGAGCTAGAGGCAAGGCTCAAGAAAGAGACTGCGGAAAAGCAATTTGAGATTCAAAAGGCCGAATGGGACAAGATCAAGGACAGCAAGAGTGCTGATGACTTTTATGCTTTCCTCAACAAATACCCCAGTGGGTACATAACGGAACAAGCAACTGCGGCAATCGAACGCCTTCAGATTGCCAAAATTTCTTCACAAGCCGACAAAATGGGAATGGTGCAAGCAGTTGCTCAAGCTAGGTACCGCGTTGGTGATAGCTATTCCTACGTGAGGCGAAATAATTGGACTGGCGCTGAAATGAAACGCTTCACACGCGTTATCACAAAAATTGAAAACGGGCTAGTGTATATATCCAATGATGGCGCCGAAGAAATCCGGACGTTGGAGGGCGCCAATGTGAGCATCGTCAGCGCGAGCACAAGCTATACGTACGATCCGCCGAAATTGGAAGTGCCGGCAGATGAGATTGTCGTGGGGAAAAAGTGGACGGGTGCTTATATTGAAACCGACGTCAATACCAAGCAAAAGTATTTTCGCGAAGACAGTTTCACCGTTCTTGCACAGGAAGCAATAACAACTCCAGCAGGCTCATTCCAAACATTCAAAATTGAAGATGCAAGTACGAATCAATTTGGGGTAAAAGCGTCTCTCACCTATTGGATTGAACCTGGGTATGGTCTGCCCATAAGAAATGTTAGAAGAGTAGTAAATGCGCGTTATGGAATAAATATTAGCGAAACCACAGAACTTGTCTCTAGGAAGATTGCAAATTAAATTACGTATTCAATTCACCCTAGCCCGAAACTGAACCTCGAAAACCGACATTTCCATCCTCGAATTCCGCTGCGCTTCTCGGATAATTCGCATTGGCAATCCCCACTCTGGGTCTACCCAATAAGTTCTCTTGGTTTTTCCTTTCTTCTCTTCGCTGAACATTTCAAGCTTAAAACAGTGGATTGGACCAATGGCCGTTTCTAATATCTCTTTACCAACAACGGTAATCTTGTCTTCGCGCCAATGAGGCCGCTTCTTAGTGGCTTCATAGACTAGGCTACGGCCAGTCCAACTTTTCCCGACAACAAGCGAGTCTCCAGGCAGATCGGGCCGTGGTGGGTCGTACTCTTGCCTGTGCCCCTTCCCGTGACTGTGACCGACGATTACCCCACCATCAAGCGACCTGACCTCTAATTCATCATTGCCACCGCTTATGTACACGCGTTGATTTTCAATTTTCTCAACCTTTCTTGTGAATCGTCGAATTTCGTTACCGGTCGCAAGGTCCTTCTCTAAATATCTATAGACATCACCGACAGCAAATCTTTTCTTGGTCACAGTCTCCTGAAAGCCGCCCCTGTCCTTCTGCGGAACCACTTGCGCTGTTTGCAATAGCTCTAGGGCGAATTGAGCCTGCT
>CAIVPQ010000129.1 GCA_903907835.1 uncultured Actinomycetes bacterium | reverse complement strand
GATCACGGTGCGCAATCCACCGAGGTCACTTTGCTCAATGTGGAATTGCCCCTGATGTTGGCGCACTATCGCCGACATAATGCTCATACCCAAACCTGACCCACCAGATTCTCTGGCTCGCGATGTGTCGAACCTCTGGAAATGACCAACCCCATTGGTGTAGGCGCTCATTGGTAGCCCCGTACCACCGTCATCAACGGTAATAACAATGCCAGCCACATCTTGTTGCACCTGCACGCGCACCTTGGCTATGGCTTGAGTGTGCCGATATAGATTGGAAAAAATATTTGCGACTAGTTGATTAACTAAAGTCGTCGAGCCCGAGACCTCAAGCCCGGCGGTGATTGCAATCTCGATTGGTCTTTCTGGTTGTAAGGTTGCTAGGTCATTGGCATGCATGTGCACAATGTCCGATACCGATACGACCTCCGATGTGTTCTGACTCGTCTCGCCGAGTTCAGCAAGTAAAAGCAGATCGCCAATCAGCTCTTCCATGCGGGCAACCTCAGTAGAGATGCGTTCAAAATATCGAGCGTTGTCATCAACTTGTCCAGATGGGCCAGCAGCCAGTAATTCTGAATAACCCTTTATGACAGTAAGTGGGGTGCGAAGTTCATGAGAGGCATCCCCCAGAAAATTCTTCATTCGCCCTTGGGTCTCACGCTCGAGGGTTACCGCAGACTTCAATGCTTCGACCATGATTTCCAGGGCCTTAGCCAACTGAACGACTTCAGAGTTACCTGACCTAGGTCGTATGTGAACCTCTTGCTCGCCCTCGGAAATTGCGGTGGCATCACTGATCAACTCTTCTATCGAGTCTATGTCTCGTTTAATAATCCAGCTCATCAACAATGATCCAAGTAATGCCGAGAGTAAAACGAACAGTCCCAAAATACGGATATTTCGTAGTGTGTTATCGCGAACATCGTTAAGCGACAAAGCAATGATTACGTATTCATCATCGGGTAAGGCGGCGGCTCGTAAACGGATGTCTTTCCCCGTGCGAATCGTGATTGGGCCCTTTGTGGCCTCAAATAACTGTGACTTGGTCGGAGTGCGGGTCACATTGGCGAGAGATTCGCTCAATACAGTCATTTCGCCAGTTACTGCCACATATGCGAGTGTTAGCGCTACCGAGCTTTCTTGGCCCGTTAAGAGAGCTTGACTCAGTGGATCTTTTTCATGATTCTCAATCTCAACCGCCACATTGTTCAAGACCGAATCAATCTTTGCTACTTCTGATTGGTGACTTGCAAATAATGCGACGCCCCCAACAGCAATAGCCACCGAGGTGATGGTCACGAGGGTCGTGACCCGGATTCTTGTTTGTAACTTCATTCAGAACCAACGATTTTGAATCCAACACCACGAATTGTTTTGATACCTTCGAATCCGTCTCGATGTAGTTTTTTGCGCAGATACGAAATGTAGGTATCAACCACTGAGGTGTTCATGTCATAGGGCATAGCCCAAACGGTGTCCATCAAGATTCTCTTCGAAACAACTTTGCCTTCATTTTGAATGAGTACCTGGAGCAAGCGGTATTCGGTTGGAGAAAGTTCAACCACATTCTGACCTAATTTAACTTGATGCAAATCGTCATTGATCGAAATAGGTCCACAAATCAATTCCTTGATTACGCCAGCACTTGGTTTGCTCCGGCGTAAAATTGCGGCGATACGCAACAACAATTCTTCTAGCCCAAATGGCTTTGTCACATAATCATCAGCGCCGATGGTCAGGCCCTTAGCAACATCAGGTCGCTCGCCTCGAGCAGTCAAAAACAGAGTTGGAGTAGTGTCTCCACTGGCCCGGAGCCTTGCTAGAAACTCATACCCGTCCATGCGCGGCATATTTACATCAACAATTACTAAATCCACAGGATTTTGTCGCAACGCACTTAATGCCTGCACGCCATCTCCGGCCAAAAATGTTTGGTATTCGGCAAGATGCAGGGCGTCATTTAATAGATCACGAATGCCTGCTTCATCATCGACAATCAAGATCTTTTCGCCGCTCAATTTTCCCCCAGTGAATCTTCTTACCCATGCCTTTATGTCTGTTATCCAATGGTAGATACCTATTCGAATGATTCGCTAATTCTGTGCGTAATCGCAGTGTTCTCACAGTATTTTCACAGGATAAGTAGGGCATCATTATTTTCGTAAGCACATCCTGCGACTTACAGAAATGAGTTTGACATGAATTCCAAGACTTCCAAGTTTCTTGCCGTTGGCGCACTTAGTTTTGCGCTAATCTCAGGTGGCACCTCAGCAAGTTTCGCTGATACTGCGCCGACTAATTCTGCGACAGCCACAGCTGAACTTAAAGCAAAGGTAAAGGCTGCTAAGGCAGCAGTAAAAGCCGCCAAGGCAGAATACAAAACCGCACTAGATTCATACAAAGGCTCAAAGAAGAATCGCACCAAGCTTTACAAGAAAGCCCATCTTGCCCATCAGAAATTAACTGTGGAGCAAAAGGCTGCAGTGAAAGTTATTCGTGAAGCTTTTCAAGCCTCGATGAAAACTGCAAAATCTGCTTTTGATGTTGCAAAGGATGCAGCTGTGACTTTTGAAGAGATCACAGCCGCTTATTCGGCACGGGATACAGCTGTTGCAGCTGCTGCCGCTACGCGCGATGCCGCAATAACTGCACTTGGAATCGTTGGACCGCTGCCAAAGTTTGGTCCACATCATGGCTCACATCGCGGACCAAAGAATAAGTAATTTTCGCGACTGCATCATGCAGTAACGATTAACGGATCCCGTTGGGGTTGGCACTCACACAAGCGCCAACCCCAACGGGTTTTTCTATGATCTTTTACCGCTTTGCGCAGGGTTAGCACTGCGCCGCATGAAAATGCAGTCGGTGCAATGGCTCGCTGAATGAGTCAGTGACTAGTCCTTGCCGCTTTTGTAATAGGTTATGACTAATTAATTTGAGAGGGCAAGGCATTGAAATCAGGTCGTTTTGTTCTTCTTGATGGCCTACGGGGTTTGGCTGCTATTGGAATTGTTTTCTACCACGTCGCGCACATAGATTTTCCAATTTTTTCAGGCCTGTTTCTGCTCGTTGATTTCTTCTTTGTCTTAAGTGGTTTTGTCCTAGAACCAACCATGCCAAATTCACGGGCCAAATTCTGGCCACAGGCCCGCAAGTTTGCCTACAAGCGCTTTCTGCGTTTCTGGCCGATGCTCCTGGTCGTATTGGCATTTCGCGTAACTACATGTGGGGCTTGGACCTTTCTGGGCAACTCAGATGCCCAATATTGCGGAACAATGTCTGCTGGTGATTACACCCTGTCGCTTATTTCAGCGGCGCTCTTATTACAGCTTGTTGTGCCGGCAGCCAAAATCTTTAGCGTTCCGCTTTGGAGCCTCTCGGCAGAGTGGTTCGCAAATATTTTTGCGATGCCAGTAACTGCCTCTAAGAATCGATGGGTTTTACCTATTGGAATTTTGGCAGGGTACGTGATTTTGGTTTATGGGTGGCGAACCAACAATACGAGTCAGGCAATCATTATCGGATATGCCGGATTAGGTCGAGCTATCGTTGGTTTATTCATGGGTATTGCGCTTCGCCGTTGGCACAATTCACGTGAGCGCCAATTCTCTTTACCAGGCCTAACTCTGGGCGCTGTGGTAACCGTTGGGCTATTTGCCTACCAACTAACTGAATTGCCTGGTGTTTTAATTCTGGCTGCCCCGGTGTTTACCCTTTTGGTTTCACAAGTTGCCGCTATTGACGAGGATCGCCTAAGACTAAATCTGCGAGCCACAGCCAGTTATCTTGGTTGGCTTTCCTTTGGCATTTACGCTTGGCACGAGAACATTAGATTCCTATTTAAAGCGCTCAATGCCCGTGAGGTCATCGACAGTGTTATTCAAGACAAATTCCTGAGCAGTTTCCTACTGTTTGTGATTGTGCTTATCGTGAGCGCAGGTTTTACACATCTGACCATTCGATTTATTGAGCGACCAATTCAAAATCGTTGGGGCAAAGGTAAACCTGTAAAGCAAGAAGCGCCTGTTTCTTAACTAGGTGCGAGACCTTTCGGCAACCCATTAATTAATGCCCGACTGGATCGAGCCAAAATAGCGCCCAAGCATCCGCCCAAGGTGTTTAGTGCAATGTCACTGATCTGCGCGGTGCGCCCATGACCATAGAAATATTGAGTTACTTCAATCCCTGTGGCCAACAAAAAGATGAGTAGCACGGTCTTTCGCGCAGGTGCGCTTAATCCAATGGCACAGGCCAGCGGCACTGTCATCATGATATTGCCGACGGGATCATGCCAATCAGGCCAGTAAAAAGTTGTCGAGGCAGGACTTGTTAATTGATTGATCAACTGGTTAATTGATAATGAATCAAAGCTTTGTGTTTCACCGATTGGCACAGGTGACAGAGTCAATAGCGCGATGAAACCAAGCCCAGAAACGAGCCAGCCGATTTCTAACATGCGCGCAACCGGTGGGAAAATCTCCCGTAACCAAAGTGCGAGGACTGCGAGGGAGAACAACCCAAAAACCGTCATGGCATTCAAAAAAGCGCCATGATTACGATAAAGGTCGAATATTTGACTCATTTGCCTCCAAGTTTAGTTCTACGCCAACACCGTTGCGAATTCTTGGCATACGCGAAGTATGGGTAAACTTCTTCATAGGGCCTTGTCTGCAAGTTTTATTTTCGGAGAGTTTATGTCTGATTTTTTTAAGAACTTCTTTAAGTCTTCACACGGCTCAACTTTTCGCACAGACATAGCTGGAATCCGTGGTATCGCGGTCATGTTGGTGGCCTTGGCGCACTTCGAAATCCCAGGTTTCGGCGGAGGCTTCATTGGTCCAGACATATTCTTCGTTCTTTCTGGATATCTAATCACTGGCCTGTTGGTTAAGGAATACAACAAGAACATCAGTAAGCGCACCGGGCGCGGCAAGATTTCACTTGGTGCGTTCTATTTGCGTCGAACCCGTCGTATCCTCCCAGCATCGCTGTTCGTCTTGCTCTGCATAAACATTTATGCCCGACTGAACATGAATGTGTTGCAGGTGGCTCAAATCAAGACTGACTCCATCTGGACAGTCCTGTTTGGCGCCAATGTCAACTTCCTGCGTCAAGCGACTGACTACTTTGCGCAGAACAATGCAGTCTCACCTCTACAGCACTACTGGTCACTTGCTGTTGAAGAGCAGTTCTATTTCGTGTGGCCTGTGCTGTTCTTGGCAGCGGCAAGTTTTCACAAAATCAGTTTCCGTGGTCGTGCATTCGACGTTGAGCAGCGGCTACGTGCGGTATTCATCGCAATGGGTATCGGTTCATTTGCTTGGATGTTAGTCGAGTTCACCACGAGCCCAATCACTGCGTATTTCTCCACTTTTAGTCGTGCTTGGGAACTCGCGCTTGGTGGAGCGCTTAGTTTGCTTAGTGTTTCGGGTGTTGCTGAGAAGCTTGGACGCGCTTGGACAGCTCTTCGTGTTGTTGCGTTGGCTGCAATGGTTGGTTCTATTGCGGTTGTTACGCCAACAAACTTTGGCTACACCCTCGTTATTCCTGCGGTGGCGACTGGCTTCCTGTTGATTTCAGGTGTGCAGTCGAAGGATGATCTGGTCTACCGTTTCCTTTCGCTTAAGCCACTTACTGCGCTAGGTGCGATTTCCTTCTCCATGTACCTGTGGCATTGGCCAGTGTTTGTATTCGGACGAAACCTTGATCTTATGAACACTCTGGCTCAACGGTTTACTGGCGTGGTTGTGTGTATCGTGCTTGGCACGCTGAGTTATTGGCTGGTTGAGCGCACGTTCCTAAAAATTCCACTTCCTAAGCCGACGCATCGACCAAATTTCAACGGCCGCGTTGGGCTTGTTAATTCCCGCATTCTCACCTCCAGCGCGACGCTACTAGTTGTTGCAGGTCTTGGTTTTGTTACGTATCCATCAGCCTCGGCATCCGAAGGCACCAAGGTTACGGCCTGGGTTCCGCCTGCGAGTGCCGCGAGCTATGCACCGGGAGCGCCGTTACCACAGAACTCTACAAGTCAGGAACCTGGAGCAGTTGTACCAGCGGATTGGGAAAAAAGCTTGGCAGATGCGACGGCCCTCACACAGGTTCCTGACAACCTAGATCATCCGATTTCCGATCTCGCTGATTCAAAGAAGTGGGAAGGTCATGGCTTTGACTGCATGAATATTCGTAAATCAACGGTGGACTGTGATCGGGGTTCAATCCTTAGCAACAGGGATAATTCTGCTCCGAAGCTAGTCATTCTTGGGGATTCATATGCTTCCTCTATGGTGCCCGGGCTGATGGCAGCGTTTGATCCTCAGGTTTGGAACGTTCGTGGGTATCTGCGTGGCGAGTGCATGTTCGCTGATGTGAATGTCTATCGTTCTGGGCGTGTGCCCTTCCCTGATTGTCCTGCCCATCGGCAATGGGCGATAGATCAGGCCATCAAACTTCGCCCGAGTGTTGTGGTGATTATTCAGAATGCAAATACAGAACATGATGGCGGTAGGGCAAGTTTCGCTCTTGGGATGAAGAAGAGTCTGGACAAAGTCAGTAAGTCGGGTGCAAAAGTTGTCGTGGTAGGAAACATCCCGACAACTGGCAATTTGAGCACGTGTGTACTTGGTGAAAGCAAACTTCAACTTAGCTGTTTTCGAAGTCCTATTGAGGGTCAGGCTTATCGCAGTGTGGAAGAGTCGACAACTGTCGCTTCCGGGGGAATATTTATCAATCCGGTGCCATGGTTATGTTATGAAAATTCTTGTCCTCCAGTTATTGATGATGCAATCGTCAAGTGGGATGGTTCGCATTTAACAACCTGGTTCTCAAAGCGATTAGGGCCATTCATTGCTGCCGACCTGCGTCGAGCCGGAGTACAGCTGATTAAGAGTGGCGCGTCATGATGCGGGCCATCCATCTCTTAGTAACCGCTTACTCTATTGATCCGAATGGGGGAAGTGAAGAGGGCAATGCCTGGAGATGGGTGGAAGGCGCCCTGGAGTCTGGACATCAGGTCACGTTAGTCACACGTCCCCAGTATGTGAGTTCTATTGAAACTAAGTATCTAGAAAATTCGCATTGGAATCTAATCGTGCGACCTAAGCCCGATTCAAACCTCGGCATAAAATTACCATCAGCAATTGATTTATACGTTAGGTACTACCTATGGCAACGATCCATATCGCGCCTCTTCAGCGAAGATGAACGTAACTCATTTGACTGTGGTCACCATACAAGTTGGGGAAGTTTCACCTTAGGGTCCGGTCTGGCCGACTTGGGAATTCCCTACATCTTTGGTCCTTGTGGATTCATTTCGCCCAAGAAGCAAGCTCGACCATATTTTGGAAAGGCGTGGAAGATAGAGAAACTCCGGCTTCTCGCTGAGAAATTGATTTTCTCAAAGTTATCTTTCGTCCGCAGGGGACTGGCAAACGCATCAGTCGCTTTGGCTGGTAATAGCGAGGCTCGGCGTCAGGCTGAATCTCTGGGCGCAAAGGATGTGCGAGATTTTTTGCCTGAAGGTATCGATGACTCCTTAATTGTTGATGAGCCACAGGCGGGCATTGTTTCTCAGGAAATTGTTTGGGTTGCAAGATTCATGCCGCGTAAGGCTGCCAGCCTAGCGATCGATGCTTTTGCAATTGTGCTAGAGGATTACCCAGCAGCAAAACTAGTCATGGTCGGAGATGGTCCAACCTTTGGTGCGGCGCAGGATCAGGTTGATGCAATGAATCTTAGGCACGCTGTTGAATTTACTGGACGACTAGCTTGGAATGAGGTGCAGCATAAATATTTGCACGCTCGAGCATTTCTTTTCTCCAGTTTGCGAGATTCAACGGGTGCTCAAGTATTGGAAGCTGCTGCGAAAGGTCTGCCAATTATTGGGTTGTACACAACTGGAATCCCAGAGTGGCTACCAAAAGGTGCTGGTTTCTTTGGCGAGACACAAAACGGTCCCCTCGAAAAAGTGCTGGCGCAACAGATTGTTTGTGTCCTGAATCTATCTGACGCAGAATTATTCTAGGCATCAACACATGCATTGCAGTATGCCTATGCACACGCGTGGCCGAAAAAGATTGAATTTATGAATTCTCTTTACACCGAAATCGCTATACAACGCTAATTAACAGAATCGATACGCTATTTACTGCCCCAAGAACCACTCATAGGTGCTGGCAATTCCATCTTCGAGTTCAATACTTGGGAACCAGCCAAGGTCACCAATCATAGATGTATCCAGAAGCTTGCGCGGAGGGCCATCCGGCTTGGATGTATCCCAAATTACTTCGCCTTCTAAGCCGACGGTCTCTTGGACGATCTCAGCGAGTTGCCTGATTTTCACATCTTGACCCCAACCAACGGTGATGGGCTGCGGAGCATCGTAATGCTCCAAGAGATGATGGCATGCTTCAGCGAGATCGTCAACGTGTAGGAATTCACGCATAGGGGAGCCTGTGCCCCATAATGTGACGTCAGAGGCGCCTGCAAGTTTCGCTTCGTGGAATTTGCGAATCATGGTTGGCACAACGTGACTGTTCTCTAGATCGAAGTTGTCGCCTGGGCCGTACAAGTTGGTTGGCATTCCTGAGATCCAGGAGCGCTTGTACTCACGTCGGCAAGCCTGGATGTTGAGTACCCCTGCAATTCTTGCGATTGCATAGGCATCATTAGTCGGTTCAAGTGGACGAGTAAGGAGTGAATCTTCATAAATGGGTTTTTCAGCGAACTTCGGGTAAACGCATGAAGAGCCTAGAAAAAGTAACTTAACAACATTAGTCAGGTGAGAGCCTTCAAACACAGTTGTTTTGATCCGGACATTATCTTGCAAGAATTCCATGGGGTAGGTATTGTTTGCCACAATTCCGCCAACCTTGGTAGCCGCCATAATCACCACATCAGGTTTTGCCTGAAGAATTGCATCAACAGTTTGGTCGCGGTCACGAAGATCAACTTCCGCTGAACGCCAGCAAAGGAGGTTCGTGAATCCTTCGCGTTCAAAATGCCTCCACAGGGGCGTCTGAGTGGTTACCGGGCGGTG
>CAIVPQ010000128.1 GCA_903907835.1 uncultured Actinomycetes bacterium | reverse complement strand
GTTCCGCCGCGTTTTTTGATTGAGTCGCTTCAGGAATGAGAATGTAGTAATCGCTTATGTTTCGATCTCGTTCAATGCAATTAGTGATTCCACGTGACTCGAAGATAATCGCTTAAATGAGTGATGGCCTGCGGCTCCCACACGAGAGCCACAGGCCATCAGAGGCGACTAAGGACTACTTAGCGGCCAAGGCGATCTGAGCTGCAGCCTTGGTTTCGTCAGTAATCAGCGTTGCACCAGACTTAATTGCAACACTTTTATTTATGCCCTTCGGAATTTTCAGATTCCATCGTGAGTATAGAGAATTCGACCCAGACATCCATGAGGTAGTCGGTACTGTTGAATAAACCACCTGAATTATTGGATTATCATTTGTTGTTCCACCCTGGCGATCATACTTAAAACCGTAACTAGCAAGCTTTAGCTTTGGCTCGGTCAGTTGGTCAACGAAATTACCAGTCTTGGCATATCGGTAGCCAGATGTGACAGTAGTCGAGTACACAGCATTGTAGTTGTCATAGCGAATGGTGTGAGCTTTTTTATCAAGAGCCTTGAACGTCTCAAGCACGTTTACTACGTTGCCATCAGCATTAACCTTGATGGTGCGCACCAATGAAACGGGAAGCTTAGTCGTCAAGACATTTGGGCACCGCTGCAAACTTCCATAAACTGTGGATGCATTCTGTGGCTTCGTGCACTTGAACAGCGGGTTCGTCTGCGTGAATGTATTTGCTCCCGTTTTAGGATCAGTAATCACGGAAAACACTGTCTCAGATGATTTCTTGACCATGTTTAAGTCATTTGTACCCATTGAGTAAGTGGTAAACGCCTGAACGCCATCAATGGTCATCGAAGCATCATCTGAGCCAGTCGGACCAACTGCGTATCCAGAATCGTGATAGAAGTAGCCTCGCACACGCGATGTACTTGTTGAACCCGTAGTAGCATCACGCGGTTGCCAACCCCACAGGCCGCCATCCTCCGAGCTCCAAATTTCTCCCACTGCTTTCTTCCCATTGAAATTTAGACTAGCGTCCAATGACCAGGGGCTAACAGGGCCGCCCAGGAGGTAGTAGCGGTAGTTAACCTTGTTCACTGTGATTGTTGGTCCTGTGAACTTTGCGTAAGCGGCGAGTTTCTCGGCCGCTGTACCGTTGGCAGCGAAGGGATTTGGTACCACAATCACTCGACAAGTTCCAAAATCCCATAGGTTTTGTAAGTCAAGGTGACCTGACCACTTGCCTTGAGAAGGGGTGATGTCGTCAAGCTCAATAACATTTCCAGTTAGGGTATGGAGGCACCGCAAATTGACATCGTCTGTCGTGACATTTGTCACGGTTCCACTGATAGCGCGGTAATTGACGGAAGTGACATCGGCGTCATAGACGTACTGCATAAATGCAGGTAACTTTGTGGTTACTGCAGTTGTGGGTTCGCCAGCACCCAGAGCAGGTGTGATACCTGTTATGACGAGTCCAGCGCACATACTTACACCGATCAATCGGCGCGTCATTGTTGTTTTCATGGGATCCTTTCAGGTCCATTTTGGGCTCAAATGTTGCTTTTGCATCACGAAGGGTTGCTCGGCAACAACACTTGATTCGGGAGTTTTCGTACCGTTCAGCGTAGTAGACAACCGTGTCAAGAACAAGGGAATCAAAGAGTAAAATTGCAGTTATTGCGCGAAATGACTGCATTTGAAGGGGTTTTGCGAGGAATTGAAGGTCAAGTTTTCCAGGTAAATACTAGTCTTTCGGCCTCCAACCAACTTGAGTTGGAGGATCTTGCCCCGATCAGATTCGTTGAGGATGGAATCCAAAGAACAGCGTAGGGATTTATCGAAGCCAATCCCTACGTGAGTGCGCAAGAGTGCAGACTTTCCCGGATGATTTCATATTCCATTACAACAAGATCTCAGATGGTTACAAAATGATTGGAAATGCTGTACCAGTTAAATTTGCTGAGCATTTGGCAATCGCTATTAGGGATGCGTTAGAACAAGCTAGCCGTTAAAAGCAGCTACATCTGTGGGCGAATACAAGACGTCTAATGCACGGTTGCTGTCAAAGTTGCTGTCAGCGTTGCTGTCCGAATGTTTGAAATGGTTCAAAAACCCTTTAACGGTGGGGCGGGTGGGGCTCGAATCCACGACTCACGGATTGCTTGTCATTTAATTAAGCGCGCCTGCATGGAATTCTTTTGCTCCGAAGTAGCGCTACTAATAGACCAAGCGCAACTAATGGAGCCAATGGCCAGAGGCGAAGCAAGGTCGCTAATGGCGTGCCAGAATGTCCATCATCCTGCTTTTGTTCAAACACAAGAACTCCACCCACAGCGCCTTTCGGAAAGTCTTCGGTGTGTAACATCACAACGTAGTTGCCTGGTTGTTGAGCAACGAAGTCGAGTGATTTACCATCGACTTTTTTGCAGACGTAGTCTGATGAATTGATGGCATCCAAATCAACCGGAAGTAGGATTTCATCTTTCACAGTAAAGGTATTGGTGTTCGTGGGATGAATATGAATTGCTAAAACATTGTTCAGATTCCTTGTCCTGATTTTTGCGCAGAATTCTGAAGTGTCAAATTTTGCCAGGAACTTTCCTATTGCGTAACCACTGTCTGAGCCGATCTCATCTGTGATGCCCTCGCCAGTGAGGTCGGAAGAAAGAATCATCGAACCGCTGTGAGGTGCTGCCGTGGTGGTTGGGCCAGTTGATGCCTCGTTCAAATTGTGATCAACATGAAAAATGAAATCCCCAGTTACTGGATGTCCATCATTGGAAACAATGCGAAAGGAAACGTGGTAAATACCATCCATAAGCATCGGTGGATTGAGCACGTTACTAATGGATGCGCCAGATACAACTGAATTCGCAGTAGAGGCTTTCATCCGCATTGGATCGGTAACAACAATGCTGTTTACCTTTGTTCCCGGGGCGTTGAGCAATGGTGTATCGAATGTTAAAGTCACCATCTCGGGCAAAATTTGATGGTGGACCCAGCTACGGGTTCTGATTTGATAAGTATCGCGTGGGCAGAAGCCTGGGGAATCGTACCTACTGAGCAAAAGATTAGAAATAGAAAACTTAGCGTCCGTAGCCAAAAACCGTTTTTTGTTCTCATTAGTCGTCCTTCAAATTTGATGCGTGTGCGGGGACGCCAGTACTTGGCCAACGTCCCCACGCATGTGATCTATGCAGTTTTAGTGTTGAGCAGATCTGAAAGTTTCGAGAATCGACGAATCAGAAACTTATCAATGAGTAGAACCACAATCATCGACGCACCAAATAGGGGCAATACAAACCCAAGAACAATGAGCGTAATTGCAAGAAGTGGCGAATTGCTGAATGGCATTTTCCCTCGTGGTGCTGCCAGCCCGCCTTCACGCGGCCTACGCTTCCACCACATCAATGGTCCCGTCACACACAAAAACAGAATGCCTAAGCAAAATGCTGAGGATGTAACTTTCGTGACAACGCCGAGTTTGCGACCTTCATGTAACGATACGCCTTGGTCAACTAGCTTGGCTGGAAGCGAATAGTCATCGTATCCGTAAGTGGCTGCAATTTCCCCTGAATATTGGTCTACGTGAACTACCGCCTCCTTAGATACATCCTTAAAGGCTGGTCCATCAGGTACTGACCAAGAATCAGCCATGACAGAGTAGACGCCTTCTTTGCCATCAGGTAGCAGCACTAGATAGGGGTGTTCTAGTCCAGTCTTTTCGGCTACTGAAATGGCCGAAGCCAGACCAACGCTAGGAAGACCTCTGTCATTTGATTTGGGTAGTTGACTTTCGCCAAGCGCCCAGGGAGCTGGTTGTGAACCAGAGGTTGACTTCTTTAATGCTGTGGCGAAATCAGATGATGCGCCAGGATCCGCACCCCAGAGAGAGATGTGGAATCCTTTACCAGCAGCCCAAGTTTGAAGGGTGTCGCCCCAAAAGCCAGTCCACGGTAAACCCGAAACCACAAGGAACAGGATTCCAAAGCCAGCGACAAAGCCGACTAATGCATGACGATTCTTGGTTTTCGAAATGACTGAATAGTTCACTCTTGATTTCCGCTGGCGGAAATACATGTAATAGCCCGTCAATGCCATCACAATGCCCCAACATGCGGCTAGCTCGATAATGCCATCACCGAACTTGCCCTTTGTTAGATCTCCGTGGAGTCTGATCGCAAGGTCGGTGATTTCATGGCTCGGAACAATTTCGCCAGTAACCTTTCCCGTGAACGGATTAACGTACACATCATAAAATGTGCCCTCAGCATCCTCCATGAAAATGCGAGTGTTGCGGTTGCCAAGTGGTTCTACGATTCCAGTGACTTTTAGATCAGGATGAGCTGCCAGGGCGCTTGAGGCCTGATTCTCGATTGGCTGGAAAGTGGTACTTGCTGGCACGGAAGACGAGTTATACATAACTCCAGGGTGTTGTAGGTTCCAAATGTCGAACCTGAACATGTGAATCATTCCTGTAATCGCCAACATGGCAAAAACTGGAATTACTATGATGCTCGCAAAAAAGTGCCAACGCCAGAATGCCGCAAATAATCCTTGCTTCGGATTTCTTGCGGATTCAAATTTGTTGTTAATGCTCTCTAGGTCAGTATTTTCCTGCCCGAGAGTTTCGTTTATCGTCACAAATAATCCTTAGGTCTAATGTCATCATTATTTTTTGCTCCTCTTATCAAGGAACCACCAGATAGCTATGGCAACAATCGCTGCCAAAGTTATCCCGATATGAAAGGCGTGATGCTTAAACATGTTTTCGCCATGATGCAAATGCATGTCATCAAAATGATTAATTGAAAAAATGAATCTCATCAGAAACCTTCCGAAAGTAAGTAAAGTCCGTTCATGGAAAATGTGGGAGGCCCGCGCCTTTGGCTTGGAGCAACACGAAGAGAAAATGGCTTAAGAAGTAACAATTCTGAAACTTGTGAGTGACGTACCTCTGGCGTAATGAAGGTTTTCGTCAACAGGATTTGAAATGGCGCAAAGACTAAATCTGTTAGCTCGTCCCAAAATCTTTCGGAATGAGCAACCAATTTATAGGAAATTAGCCCGCCGATCACATGTGAAACTAACATTCCAAAGTTCGAACCTGAGGTTTCACCTAAAACGATATGGCCGAAACTTTGGGCCAGTATCAGAATCAACGCAAGCTTAGGCCCCGGTAGAAAACTCTTACGAACTAAAAACAAGACAACAAAAAGTGCCAGTCCAAGTTCCATCAACCTTGAGGTTTGTACAAATTGTCCGCCAGCAAGAAAGTGTGAAGCAAGAGCGCCGATGAGTATGAGGAAGGAATTCATAACTGGTCGCCCATTACGCCCAACAACATACACAGATTAAGTATACGGGTGCAGCTCTAGTTCCATGCGATGAGTAAACGTAATCACCACAATAAGTAATTCACTTATTTGCGGTTGCTGTCCACGTTGCTGTCCGAATGGTTGAAATGGTTTAAAAACCCTTTAACGGTGGGGCGGGTGGGGCTCGAACCCACGACCCACGGAATCGAACAAGAGGTCGCAATGCAATTTAGGCTAAGTAGAATTTCCCATGTATTCATGTGTATTTCAGCAATTCAATATTGTGGAAACAGTATTTCGACCTAACTCGTTTTAAACCATTTAGTGCAGTGATTAGTGCAGTGATTAGTGCAGTGAAGTGCGGGCTGTCCATGACCAGTAGGTCGTGCAGAACCTATT
Organism: uncultured Actinomycetes bacterium; assembly: GCA_903907835.1. GTDB lineage: Bacteria > Actinomycetota > Actinomycetes > S36-B12 > UBA5976 > UBA5976. Next base: position 577 of record CAIVPQ010000128.1, on the reverse strand, counting down.
ACATCCCTGTCTATGGCATCGCGCTTGCATCCGGATCAAGCACGAAATCGGGCGCCGTGGCAGAAGTCGTAAGTTAGAGTTGTTATGTTCGTTGCGAATTGTTTTCTATGGGAGTGCCAAAATGCGTATTGGTAAGATGCCAAAATCTTTGTCTGACAACTCATTCGAGATGAAATTGGATGAGATTTGCAGAGATGCCGAAGTTTTTTTGTTTGCGTGTCAAGTTCGATTGACATTTAAATTGAAGTTATTTGTAATTTCCAATCACCGGTGCATCCTACTTGATCCAACATCACTAGAAATTGGCAAGGAAGTCGAAATATCTGATGTCAAGTTATTCAAAAGAACCGCTCCAGGTTTTCAACTTAAATACAAATCGTCTCAATTGGTATTCGCATCGGATAAGAATGATGGAATCGCTGCAGAAGAGGCGCTGAGAGGAATAGGAATTCGTTGTGATACGTCAATTGCTGCGGGTCTTTCCGATTCACAAGTGCCTGTGACCAAAAGGAGTGTATCTGGCATTGACTCCATAATCGGAATAAATCCTCCGCGTCGTGAGCCACCTAGGACCCAG
>CAIVPQ010000127.1 GCA_903907835.1 uncultured Actinomycetes bacterium | reverse complement strand
GAGGTTGCTAAGTGGGGTCCGATTGTGAAGAAATCTGGCGCGACTGCTGAATAATCAAACTATCTCATTGAAAGAAATCCATGATTGAAATTTCCGAAAAACGCCTGATCGGCCCGATCATTCGCTTACACCCAAACGACAACATAGTCGTGGCACGAATTGACATCGGCATTGGTGCTGAAGTGCCGAGCGAGGGCTTTACAAGTCGTAGCCAAGTGCCTGCAGGTTACAAGATAGCTGCTAAAAAGATTCTCAAGGGCGAGCCCATTCTGAAATACAACGTCACTGTAGGTTTCGCTAACGTCGATATTGAACCTGGCACCATGGTTCATAGCCACAATACAGAGTTCCGTGAATTTGATCGTGACTATGCCTATGCAAGCGAATTCAAACCTACACAAATGTTGCCTGAGTCAGAGCGTGCCACTTTCCAAGGCTACGTCAGACCGAATGGTCAAGTAGGCACCCGCAATTTCATAGGCATCCTGTCAACCGTAAACTGCTCTGCAACGGTTGTGAACAAAATTGCGGATTGGTTTACACCCGAAAGATTAAAAGAGTTTCCGAATGTAGATGGTGTGGTGGCATTTAGCCATGATATCGGTTGCGGTATGGAAATGAGTGGTGAGCCCATGCAATTGCTACGCCGCACGATGGCTGGTTATGCACGCCACCCTAACCTCGCTGCTGCACTCATCGTCGGTTTAGGTTGTGAGCGCAATCAACTCAAAGGCTTGATGGAACAGGAAGACCTCAAGGCAGGAACAAACTTAAATACCTTCATCATGCAAGAGTCTGGTGGCACTCGCAAAACAATTGAAGCGGGTATTGAGGCAGTGAAGGCTCTTTTACCAGAAGCCAATAAAGCAAAACGAGAAACTGTTTCCGCTAGTCACCTGACTGTTGGTTTGCAATGTGGTGGTTCCGATGGCTTTTCTTCGATTACTGCCAATCCAGCATTAGGAGCAGCGATTGATATTTTGTCTCGTCATGGCGGTACTGGAATTTTGTCTGAGACGCCAGAGATCTATGGTGTTGAACATACCCTCACCCGCCGCGCAGCAAATCAATCGGTTGGCGAAAAACTCATCAAACGGATTCGTTGGTGGAAAGATGAGTACTCAGTAGGTCGCGATGTACAAATTAATGGTCAAGTGAGCCCAGGCAATCAAATTGGTGGTCTCGCCAATATTTTTGAGAAGTCTCTAGGCTCTTCTATGAAGGGTGGCACTGGCCCACTCATGGAAGTCTACCGATACGCAGAACCAGTTACGACTAAGGGGTTTGTCTTTATGGATACCCCTGGATTTGATCCAGTTTCTGCTACCGGGCAAATTGCCGGCGGCGCTAATCTCATCGCTTTCACGACTGGTCGTGGATCGATGTTCGGTTCTAAGCCCGCTCCTTGTATCAAACTGGCTACGAATACCCCGATGTATCAGCGACTTACCGAAGACATGGACATTAATTGCGGGGAAATATTGGATGGCACGGTCTCGGTTCAGGAGATGGGTCAACGCATTTTTGAATTGTTCCTCAGAACTGCCTCAGGCGAACCCTCCAAGAGCGAGCTTTTAGGCTTGGGGGATTATGAGTTTGTGCCCTGGCAAATTGGTGTCATGAGCTAATACGCCTGTAGAATTAATTCACTACGTATTTAGGATTAATACTGGCTTATGAAATTTAG
>CAIVPQ010000126.1 GCA_903907835.1 uncultured Actinomycetes bacterium | reverse complement strand
TTGGTGGCGATGGTGATGGTCAGGTCTCGGATAAGAAGTCAAAGGGTGGAACGATGCTCGTTGACTACATCCGTTACTACTCGGTAAACGGCCAAGGAAAGCTAATCCGCCACTAACAAACAAAGTTCTTAAGTAATGCCCCAGATGGTTTGCGCCAACCTGGGGCATTACTTTGCCCAATTATGTGCGAGAATTATGGAAGTCTCGCAGAGACAACCTTGGGGTTAAATAGCCACAAGTCTTTACAACGGATCGTTCGACACGTACCTGTCGATGAAGGAGTAAGAAATGGCTAATGTAACTTTTGCCAAAGCATCACGCATATACCCTGGCTCAACAATCCCAGCAGTTAACGAACTAGACCTTGAAGTAGCTGATGGTGAATTTCTTGTACTAGTGGGGCCTTCCGGTTGTGGTAAATCCACATCACTGCGCATGCTTGCTGGACTTGAAGACATCGATGCTGGCGCTATCCTTATCGGCGGTCGTGACGTAACAAATGTTGCGCCTAAAGATCGCGACATCGCCATGGTTTTCCAGAACTATGCGCTATACCCACACATGACTGTTGCGGAGAATATGGGCTTTGCCTTGAAGATCGCTGGTGTGAATAAGAGTGAAATTTCAAATCGCGTTAAAGAAGCTGCCAAGATTCTTGATCTTGAGTTGTATCTTGAGCGAAAGCCAAAGGCACTTTCTGGTGGACAGCGCCAGCGTGTAGCTATGGGACGCGCGATTGTGCGTAACCCTCAGGTGTTCCTAATGGATGAACCGCTATCAAACCTTGATGCAAAACTTCGCGTGCAAACTCGTACGCAAATTGCTTCACTCCAGCGCCGTCTTGGTGTGACTACTGTCTATGTGACACATGACCAGACCGAAGCGATGACCATGGGTGATCGCGTTGTAGTGATGAAGGATGGTTTCTTGCAGCAGGTTGACTCACCGCAGAATCTTTATGACAAGCCAGCGAATTCATTCGTGGCTGGATTCATCGGTTCACCCGCGATGAACCTAGTGGATCTTCCTTTTGATGAATTTGGTGCCAAGTTGGGCTCAACACACATTCCACTAGAGCGTTCAATCTTGAGCAAGGTTGCTGCAGAGGGTGGCACGAGCATTACTGTTGGCTTCCGCCCTGAAGACCTGATCATGTCTCCTGAAGGTTTCGAACTAAACATCGAATTAGTCGAACTCTTAGGTGCCGACGCATACCTATACGGTGATGTCACGGATGCAACTGGTCAACATCGCCAGATCACAGTTCGTACTGATGGTCGTTCAACACCAAAGCGTGGCGCTTCGATTCATTTGGTGCCGAATGCTAATAACATTCACACTTTCAGTAGCCTGACTGGCGAGCGTATAGACGCCTAATTTGGTTTCTTTAGGAGGGTCTTACACATATGTGAGGCCCTCCTAACTATTTATTGGAGAACTTTGTGACCTTTCAAGTTATCGCTGATCCCACAGAATCGGATTTGATGTTCCTGCCTTGGGACCTTCCTCTGATTGATTGGCCTAATGAAACCACGGTTTCGCTTCCCCAAGGAATCAGCCGTCACATTGTGCGCTTTGTGCGGCTTCATGGCATTGTGTACGCCGTTAAAGAAACGCAAAAACCGATTGCCGAACGAGAATATGAAATGCTCCAAAAGCTCGGTCGCCTTGGTGTTCCTTGCGTAGAACGCGCTGGCGTAATCTCTGGTCGACTTGATTCTGCAGGTGAGGAATTACCAGCAGCCTTAATGACTCGGCACTTACAATTTTCCTTGCCTTACCGTGCTCTTTTTTCTTCCACTTTGAGGCCCGAAACAGCCAGCCGACTCTTAGATGCGCTAGCCCTACTTCTAGTGCGCCTTCACCTAGTTGGTTTCTACTGGGGCGACTGCTCACTTTCGAACACTCTGTTTCGTCGAGATGCCGGGTCGTTTGCGGCGTATCTAGTGGATGCGGAAACTGGCGAACTTTACGAAAGACTCACTAACGGTCAACGAAGTTACGATCTTGACCTCGCAGTTACCAATGCGACCGGTGAATTTATGGATTTGGCCGCAGCGGAATTACTACATGAATCAATTGACCCGTTCATTACTGGGGAACAAATTCGCACACGCTACGAACGGCTATGGACCGCCATAACTGAACCACTAATCATGAAGCCTTCAGAGCGCTTTCGCCTTGATGAACGAATCAGACTTTTAAATGAAATGGGTTTCGACATCGCTGAAATGGAATCGACTTCTTCAAAGCATCCCAGCGGTGACGAGTACCGCATTGTGATGACACCAAAGGTTGTCGATGCCGGGCATCACACTCGCAGACT
>CAIVPQ010000125.1 GCA_903907835.1 uncultured Actinomycetes bacterium | reverse complement strand
TAACTGCATACGAATCCCAATATGGGCCGCCAGTAATTGCGCATGCGCCAAATGCCACAACCACTCGAGGTTCGGCCAAGGATTCATAGGCCGAACGAACGCTATCGGAAATGGCATGCGTGACCGTTCCAGCAATTACCAAAATGTGAGTTTGGGCAGTGGCTTTGGCAGAAACATCCAACTGAGTAAATGCGTCGGCGACTAAATCAACAGAGGCCGCTTCAACTCCGCAGCACGCCAAACCTGCCTCGAGTACACGTAGTGCATTTGAGTTCACTTGTGCATCCATGCCTATGACTCTAGGACACCTTCTGCAGATGCTGAAGTTGGGCAAATGCGCGATGATGGAGGGTCCCTGTATTTGTCGCAACAAGTTGCATGGGAGAATTAAGAAATCAGTTTTTCACATAAGGAATGCAGGACTTCGTGGCCAAAGATGTCGTCGAGTTAGACCAAGTAAGTATCCGTTTCGCTGGTGATTCTGGCGATGGCATGCAACTTACTGGGGATCGGTTTACTTCAACGACTGCAGCATTCGGCAATGACCTAACCACATTGCCTGATTTTCCGGCCGAGATCCGCGCACCTGCTGGCACCCTGCCTGGTGTTTCAGCATTCCAATTGCACTTCGGTGATCACGACATCATGACCCCAGGCGACTACGCACATGTTTTAGTCGCGATGAATCCGGCGGCTTTGAAAGCCAACTTAAAAGAACTTCGTCCTGGCGGCGATCTGATTGTTAATACTGACGAATTTGGTGACCGCGCTCTAACAAAGGTCGGTTATGAAACCAACCCGCTGGATGACGGCAGCCTTGATGGATACAACGTTCATCCAATTGCACTCACTTCCATGACCGTTGCTGCCCTTGCAGATTTTCAGGTTACGAAAAAGGAAGCTGAACGCTCAAAGAATATGTTTGCTTTGGGCATGCTGCTTTGGTTATTTACTCGTCCAGTAGAACCAACGATTGAATTCCTTGAAGCCAAATTTGGAAACAAGCCTGACATTCTTGCGGCCAACAAGGCTGCGCTACAGGCCGGCTGGAGTTTCGGTGAAACAACTGAAAGTTTCTCGAATCAATTTGTTGTTAAACCAGCAACTATGCCACCGGGCACATACCGAAACATCAGTGGCAACTTGGCTTTGTCATACGGTTTAATCGCAGCCTCTGTGCAATCTGAACTCCCTATTTTCCTTGGCTCATACCCAATCACGCCAGCCTCTGACATCCTGCATGAATTGAGTAAGCACAAATCATTTGGTGTGCATACCTTCCAAGCAGAAGATGAAATTGCCGGAATTGGTGCAGCACTTGGTGCAAGTTACGCCGGATTCATTGGCATAACGACAACTTCAGGACCTGGTGTTGCGCTCAAGAGCGAAACTATCGGCCTTGCAGTTGCTTTGGAATTACCGCTCATCATTGTTGATGTTCAACGAGGCGGACCTTCAACTGGTCTACCTACAAAGACAGAACAAGCTGATTTACTCCAAGCAATGTTTGGCCGAAATGGTGAGGCACCTGTGCCAATCGTGGCCCCGCAATCACCTGCGGATTGTTTCGATGCAGCAATCGAAGCGGTGCGCATCGCTACTACTTATCGCACCCCCGTTTTCTTACTCTCGGATGGCTACCTAGCCAACGGTTCTGAACCATGGTTAATCCCAGATGTTGATTCGCTACCTGATCTACATGTGAAATTTGCAGATAGTACGAATCACACCATGCCTGATGGAACTGAAGTTTTTTGGCCATTCAAGCGTGATCCAGAAACTCTTGCTCGTCCTTGGGCCGTCCCAGGAGTCGAAGGTTTGGAACACCGCATCGGTGGAATTGAAAAAGCGGACGGTAGCGGAAACATTTCTTATGATCCGGCGAATCACGATTTCATGACTCGAATTCGTCAAGCAAAGATTGATGGAATTGCCAAAACAATCGCGCCACTTGAGGTCGATGATCCAAGCGGAAAAGCCAAAGTCTTAGTTA
>CAIVPQ010000124.1 GCA_903907835.1 uncultured Actinomycetes bacterium | reverse complement strand
CTAAGTTAGCTAGTGCCACAGCTGAAGAAACTGGATGCCCACCAAATGTGTAGCCATGCGCAAAATAAGTCTTTTCCTTCTTGAATGGTTCAAAGACCTTGTCGCCAACAATCATTGCGCCTATTGGGCTGTAGGCAGATGTCATGCCTTTAGCGCAGGTAATGATGTCTGGTTGAACTCCGTAGCGGTTCATCGCAAACATTTCCCCGATTCGACCGAAAGCACAAATGGTTTCATCGGCGACCATCAAAACGTCATATTGGTCACAGATTTCGCGAACACGCTCTAAGTAACCTGGGGGAGGAGGGAAACATCCACCTGAGTTTTGGACAGGCTCAAGAAATACTGCAGCGACTGTATCGGCACCCTCAAACAAAATTGCTTCCTCAATGCGGTCGGCTGCCCAGCGACCGAATGCCTTGATGTCATCGGAGTGAATCGGTGCGCGATAGAAGTTTGTGTTCGGCACCTTATGTGCGCCTGGTACCAACGGTTCAAAGAACTTCTTAGCATCAGGAATTCCAGTTATCGAAAGTGCTCCTTGGGGAGTCCCGTGATATGCAACGTGGCGACTGATTACTTTGTGTTTCATGGGGCGACCAGTCAATTTGTAATACTGTTTCGCTGCTTTCCATGCGGACTCGACTGCTTCGCCACCACCAGTTGTAAAGAACACCCGGTTGAGATTGTCTGGCGCGTAACTAATCAAGCGTTCAGCGAGTTCTACCGCCTTTGGATGTGCGTAAGACCATAACGGGAAAAAGGCCAATTCGCTTGCTTGTTTAGCAGCGGCTTCAGCCAGCTCAACGCGACCATGACCAACCTGAACTGTAAAGAGTCCGGCTAATCCATCAAGGTAAGACTTACCATGTGAGTCGAAAATTCGAGCGCCTTCACCGCGAACAATCATCGGCACTTCCATGCCATCTTCATATGCGGAATGCCTCGTGAAGTGCAGCCACATATTGTCGCGAGCACCATCAGATAATTTCTTTATTTCACTTTGATCATAAGTTTTCATGGTTTTCCCAATAATTGATTTAGCGGGTTCCCCATGTATAGATCTGCTTTCGCAGAGTCAAGTACATGAAAGTTTCCGTGCGCCGGACCCCGGGTAGTGCACGGATGCGACGGTTGATGATGGTTAAAAGTGCATCATCATCTTCACAGACAATTTCCACAAGAATGTCGAAACTGCCAGCAGTAATGACAAGGTAGTCAACTTCGGGCAGTTTGACGATTTCGTCAGCGACTGCCTCAATGTCTCCATCAACCTCGACACCAACCATCGCGGCACGACTAAAACCGAGCTGCATAGGATCCGTTACGGCAACAATTTGCATAACGCCTGATTCCTGCAGGCGATTTACACGTTGGCGTACAGCGGCCTCAGATAAACCAACAGCCTTACCGATACTTGCGTAAGGTCGACGTCCATCTTGCTGCAGTTGCTCAATGATTGCTTTTGAAACATCATCAAGCCCAGCGTTCTTAGTCATGTCTCCATGATGGATGTTATTCGTACTCTTTGCAAGCGATTTCGTATGTATTTAGGTTATTTACTTCGGATTGGGTAACGAATTCTGGGAAATACCCCATAAATCGTGAAATAGACCTAGTAATCAAGTATTTAGAGGCATAAAGTTCTTGATAGCAAAACTTTTTGGGTGCAGCAGCATCACAAATATCTACTGGAGGCTTTCCATGACTCGCGTCGTGCAGAACTTTATCAATGGTCAATTAGTTGACGCGGCTGATGGTCGCACGTCAGACATTATTAATCCGACAACTGGTGAGGTTTATGCCCAGGCCCCACTCTCTGGACTTGAAGATGTCAATCGCGCATACGCGGCCGCAAACAATGCTCTGGGTTCCTGGCTAGAAACGACTCCATCTGAACGCCAGCAGATGTTGCTTAAGATTGCCGATGTTTTTGAAAAGCATGGCGAAGAGCTGGTCGCTATTGAAAGCGAAAATACTGGCAAGCCAATCCCAGTAACGATGGCTGAAGAGTTACCGCCGATGATCGATCAGATTCGATTTTTCGCTGGGGCAGCGCGAGTGCTAGAAGGTCGCGCATCGGCAGAATATATGAAGGGATTCACATCGATTATTCGCCGCGAACCAATAGGTGTGATTGGCCAAGTAACCCCTTGGAACTATCCAATGATGATGGCCGTGTGGAAATTCGCACCAGCCTTAGCAGCCGGTAATTGCGTGGTCTTGAAACCATCAGACACCACACCAATGTCGACCTTAAGAATGGCCGAGTTAATCGGTGACATTTTGCCGCCAGGAGTCTTCAATGTTATCGCCGGAGATCGTAATACAGGTCGCGCGTTAGTTGAACATGAGACTCCTCAGATGGTTGCCGTTACTGGTTCCGTTCGTGCTGGCATGGAGGTAGCGGGAGCAGCCGCCAAAGATGTAAAACGAGTTCATCTTGAACTAGGTGGCAAGGCGCCGGTAGTTGTATTTGATGATGCAGACATTGAGGCTGCTGCAGAGTGGCTAGCAGTCGCAGGTTTCTTTAATGCTGGTCAAGACTGCACTGCTGCGACGCGTGTACTAGTTGCTGACGGTGTTTACAGTGACTTTGTGGCCGCACTAACCGAACAGGCTCGCAATACAACGACAACATTTGCTGGCGGTCCTACTGATGAAGATGCATTAGTACCTCCGGTAAATAATGCGGCGCAGTTGGAAAAAGTACTTGGCTTTATCAGCCGCACTCCAGATCATGCTCAAGTTGAAACTGGTGGAAATCGACAGGGCGATCGCGGGTACTTTGTCGAACCAACAGTTATCTCAGGTTTGCAACAAAATGACGAGATGATCCAAGATGAAATTTTTGGGCCAGTCATGACCGTTCAAAAATTCACGGATGAAGCACAGGCTTTGCAGTGGGCGAATGGCGTGAAGTATGGCTTGTCATCGAGCGTTTGGACTCGAGATATTGGGCGCGCGATGAGGATGGCTAATGCCTTGGACTTTGGATGCGTATGGGTTAACACACACATCCCCATTGTTGCTGAAATGCCACACGGTGGTTTTAAGCATTCAGGCTACGGCAAGGATTTGTCCATGTATGGGTTTGAGGATTACACCCGCATCAAGCATGTGATGGTTTCACTCGAGTAGTTCTAAAGATTGATTTGCCAAATTATTTATTGGTGAATTTTCCAAATGATTGATTACTGAAATCGGAATCAATCGGGCATCAGCAACGGGGCTGATTGCAACGCATGTTAGGGACTGGTGGGATTCGGGCTCGCATTTAAATGCGACCACTCGAAATGAGCAGAAACTGTTGATTCAACATCAACGCACCCTGTTAACCCGTGAGCACATGCTCACCCAAATGTCTGGATTTAACATGTCTTTTTCACACGATGCTTCACCACATGTACTGCCTTCATTAGCTGATGTCCGAGAAACTCCTTATTGGTTAGATGATCAGGATGCGCCACAAGATAAATCAAGAGTTGTGGGCAACCTTGAAGCCGATTTGTTGATTATCGGCGCCGGGTTCACCGGGCTCTGGGCGGCGATTGAAGCCATAACCCATGATCCGAAATTAAATGTAGTTGTCGTAGAGGGTGGTGCGATTGCACACGGCGCATCAGGATTAAACGGAGGTTTCGTCTCAGCTTCGCTAACACATGGTTTTGCGAATGGGTTGGCTCGTTGGCCAGATGACATGACCGAATTAGTTCGGATGGGTCAAGAAAATTTGAACGCAATCGAAGCGTTTGTTTTAGAAAACAAAATTGAATGTGATTGGCAAAGAGTCGGGGAACTAAATGTTGCGACTGAAGATTATCAAATCGAAAAATGGAAGTCGTTTATTGATGAGGCGCGACCCTTTGGCGAAGATTATGTTTGGCTTGATAAAACTGAAACACAACAGCGTCTGAATTCACCCACATATCTTGGTGCCCTCTTTGACCAGCACGGGGTTGCTATTTGCGACCCAGCCCGTCTTGCTTGGGGACTGCGTGACGCGGCCTTAGCCAGAGGCGTACGGATCTACGAAAATAGCAAAGTAAAAGATCTTGATGATAAAGGTGCAAATGTGTTAGCCACCACAGATCTAGGCCAAATCAAAGCGCCAAAGGTGCTGCTTGCCACAAATGCATTTCCACCACTACTTCGCAGACTTAAGTATTTAGTAGTTCCGGTGTATGACTCAATTCTTGTAACAGAGCCCTTGAACGCAACTCAGCAAAATGATATTGGCTGGAATGGTAATGAAGGCATTAGCGACAGCGGAAATCAATTCCATTACTACCGACCCACTGTGGATGGCCGAATACTTTGGGGTGGGTATGACGCAACATATCATTTCCGCAGCGGATTCGGCCCTGAGCATGCTCACTCAATGAATTCTTGGCCAAAACTAGCGGATCACTTCTTCACCACATTCCCGCAACTTGAGGGATTGAAGTTTGAGTATGCCTGGAGTGGAGCGATTGACACCTGTACCAGGTTCAGTGCTTTCTGGGGGATGGCTTTTTCGGGCAAAGTTGCTTACGTCGCTGGATACACCGGGCTTGGCGTTGGAGCTTCCCGTTTCGGTGCCCAGGTGGCCATTGACTTGCTTCTCGATCGAGCGACGTCAAGGCGTGATTTAACAATGGTGAAAACTTTACCTATTCCATTTCCGCCAGAACCTTTGCGCTCTGCTGGCATAAACTTCACACGTTGGTCGTTAGATCGGGCCGATAAAAATCAAGGTAAACGCAACTTATGGTTACGGTTCTTGGACTGGTTAGGACTTGGCTTCGACTCGTAAGAAGCTGCTGCATTTCTGTGACTTAATTAGGCGGGATGACGGTGTTTTCTTTCGCGTCTGGAACTGACAAGCCACCATCAGTAGCGTAAACATGCTCGGCAATAATAATCGGAGTGTGCCGGTTCAGAGTTTTGCCTCTGAAAAAATCTGGAGACACGAATGCGAAGCAAATCATCAAGACAACCCCGATGACTAGCGAACTTATCGCAATAACGAAAATGCCACCTACGTGCCAGTCAAAAATATGTAAAGACGTTGATCCCCATTCAGGATCCGCATCATCAATTGCAGTGCGAACAAAAACAAATAGTAAAATGATTCCACCAATTAACGGCAGCATTATTCTCACCAAGAATTCGCGAATTGTTTTTCCTGGATTCCGTCTGAAATGCCAGGCGCCAGCAAATCCTGTTAGTCCGTAGTAGAAGGCAACCAGTAGGCCCACTGCTTCAGTGGCATCGCCTAAGACATTGTCACTAATCGCAGCCAATCCGGCGAAGAAGATTACGCAGGCAATTCCAGTCGCTACAGTTGCATACCCTGGCGTCTTATTCACTGGATGTATGTTTGCAAATTTCTTGGGAATAGCCTTGAATGCAGCCATAGAAAGTAAGGTTCTCGCGGTAGGCATGATTGTTGTTTGTGTTGACGCAGCAGCGGAAGTTAGCACTGCAAAAATTAGGATCTTGTCAAAGTTAGTTCCAAGAACCAGGGCACCAATTTGAGCTAGCACATCGTCGCTATCCTCGAGTGGATCTGATCCGACATAGGCAAGGCAGGCGATTGCGGAAAGTGCGTATAGCCCAAGCAGCAAGACCGTGCTAATAACTGCGGCTCTCCCGGGAGTTTTCTCCGGTTCATCAGTTTCTTCATTTAATGAAACAGCACTGTCCCATCCCCAATAAAGAAAGACTGCTAGTACTAATCCGCCAGAAACTGCACTCATCGAAAAGTTGCCAGATTCATTTTGAATTGCGAAGGGATTCAACCATGAAACATCAGGTCGCACAGCTGTTAGTGGTGCGTTGCCCAGATACACCTTGGCCAGAGCAACGACACTAAAAATCAATAAAACAATTGTTTCTATTGCTAGTAACCAATACTGAAGTTTCGCGGAGACTGCCACGCCTTTCCATGAGACCCAGGTAAAAATCGCCAACCAGACACAGCCAGCGCTTGTGACCCAAATTGTGCTCGAGGCCAGAGCCTCTGCATCAAACATTAGAAATAAATATTTGCCGGCAATTTGTGCGGCGCTTGCCATCGCAATGACGCTTGCGCTGATGAGGCCCCATCCACCCATCCACCCAACCCAAGGGTTGAAGACCCGAGTGGCCCAAGTGAACGTTGTTCCGCAGTCTGGAGTTTCACGATTTAGTTCGCGATAGGCAAGCGCTATAAAGAGAATTGGAATAAAGCCAAGCAAAATAATGGCAGGGGATTGGAAAGCGGCATAAGTGACAATCCAACCAAGCGTTGCTGCAATGGAATATGCAGGAGCTGTTGAAGATACGGCAACAACTATGCTGGAAGCCAGATTCAGGCTCTTGGCTCGTAGTCCTTTTTCGCTATTAAGTTCAATTGCTTTGACGTTGTCTGTCATGGCACCTCTTTGGAGTAGCACATTGGTAAGAACGTTTATTCTGTCAAAGCAACTATAGGGCGATTAAGTCCCTGGTCATTCAATTTGCTTTAGGTGAATTTAATCCAACATTTCAAGTTCAGTTGCCCGACTTAACGCTTCAGATTTTTTGTGAACCCCAAGTAGCCGATAAATAAGAATTATCTCTTGATGAATTGTTGATGAGCTAAATCCCAAAAGAGTCGCAATTTGAGTTGTGGTATTTCCCTCTTGCATCAATTTGAGAATCTCGATTTGTCGAGGTTTGAGTTGTGGCTTGGGATCTTTGGCGTACCTAAAATTCAGCTCAGCAATGTGCGCTTCCAAGTTATGTATGTGCAAGTACAAAGCAAGTACGCTAGCTAATTCTCCAAGCGCCTGCTTTAGCACTGATGCATGCAGAGGCTCTTCAGAGATAACTCGCAGTACGCCGATGTTTGCTCCTTGAAACTGAATCGGTGAACAGATCTCAATCGCAGCGGGATTTGTGATTATTTTAGAAAAAGTCTTTTCGATTGGCCCAGTCTGGACAACCCCAGATCTGACTGTTCGCGCGATTAATGATTCCTCCCATATGGAAATTTTGAATCCCAAACCATGTAAATGATCTACTTCGCCGAACTCTCCAATAACTCCTATTTCTGAATTACGAGTGAGTGCACCGATTGAAAGAGTTGTCACCGTGAATGGGTGCAAATGCTCAAGCACAAGGATCGATGCCAGATTTTCAGGAATTGGAAGGTCAATTATCTTGGCCTGCAAGTTCATGAAATCAATAGTCTGCGCAGGTCCAGGATTTTTGCGAGCCGATTTGGGTTGCTTAGCCAGTTTTGCCGCCGAATCTTCGTTCTCTCGCATCTCTACTCCTAAATCTGATGAGTTCGGTTCAAATTAAATCTGAATTAACCATTAGTTCCTTGAAAAGTAGGATAGCACAAATAGTCTGACCGTAGTCTGACTAAAGAATCTAAAATGTGACCTAGAAAACTGCTTAAATTACTTTTAGCCAGTACTGGCTTTTTATTTATCTGGGGGAAAAGATGAAGTTATCGAACCGTCTATTCGATTTCAAATCAAAGATGCTTAGCAAGAAAGCTGCTGTTGCCTTATTCGCAACGCTTACCATGATTGCTGGTGGCAGTTTAAGCAATGCGCAGGCGGATGATTATTACTATCCTGATGGCACCATCACGATGTGTATCATCAAAAAGGATCTCAGAATTAGGGCGCTTAAGCCCGGCCGAGTTTGTGGCACCAAAAATGAATCAGCACTGACTTGGAGCTCCGAGGGTGTTGTAGGCGAGCCTGGCGCAGACGGTGTTGACGGTGTTGACGGTGTTGACGGTGTTGACGGTGTTGACGGTGTTGACGGTGTTGACGGTGTTGACGGTGTT
>CAIVPQ010000123.1 GCA_903907835.1 uncultured Actinomycetes bacterium | reverse complement strand
TTACTGCAAATCATTTCCTACTCCTAATCTCGACACACAATTGTACTGAAAAGCAACCGCAAATGAGGAATCGAGGGTTCGACTCGCAATCACGTTCCATCGGATCATAAAATTTCCGCTTAAATTGGCCCACGGTTCATAGGCTAGACGGAATGCTGAAAAACAATTACCACGCCTACCTGATGCAAGCGGATCGTAACAATCTGTGCTCTAACCTTGCCACTCCACCAACTGCGTACAAATGAAATTTGCTATTTGAAGATCCGGAGACGCCCCAAAGGTTTCTTAACCATGCTCACTGCTCACCTGTCGGTTGGGGGTTCGAGTCCCTCCGGGCGCGCAAATAAAGGACTTTTTATCTTGTCTTCATTTTGACAGTTTATTTGACAGTTTAAGTAGCGACATCGACATTTACTCGGGTCGCTCTTGCTTTATTCATTTGGCCAGATGTTGCCACTACCGTGTGAGATGTGAGACGCTGCAGCCAGTCGCTCGCTCAGAGGATTCTGCGCATCCTCTTCAACTGCGTGGAGAACTGAAGTGAACGCGGCAGGCACTTTGCGCTTATCTACGCCGAGAAGCAGAATAGCAATCCAACCCAAGGTGCCGACAACTAAGATTTGCGTCTGAGGAATTCCAGCTGGGTTGAAAACTAATTCCAGGACCAGAGCATGTATCAAAACCATGTGCAAAAGTCTTGCTGTCAAATGGCGATGAAGGATGGCAATGTCCCTCGAGATCACAATTGCTGCCAAATAGACAATTAAAGCCACTAACTGCGCAGTTGCAAGAGCGCTCAAATACGGACGGCCACTTGCGTGGTTCAGACTGAGGCCAAGGCCAGCACCAAGAACTATGCCTGCAAGGCACACAAACACGGCTACTTGAAAGAAGGCTTCATACGCGATTCCTCGAATACTTGTCTCACGAGCAGGACGAGCAAATATGACTAGGTAGACGAACAGTCCGAGAATGGCAAACGACTGAGTTCTGACTGTGGCAAGGAAAATTCCAATCATAATCCAAGTCAGAATTACTGGCCTCAGATGCTGCACTCTGAGTAAATCTAAGCTGGCCCTGACCGTGTAAGAATTGATTGTCGAAACACGCTGGTTTTCCTCATCGATGAGCCCTAAATCAGAACTCAACTCTTCCCTTAGTCGTGTCTTGCGTTCCAAACCCAGAAGAGCGGTAACAAGCTTGAACAGGTAGCTCGCGAACTGCCTCATCAAGCGAGCCCGGTCGCTAGATTCTTGATAGAAATACTGACAATTTTGGCTTTGCTCTCTTCTGTCAACCTATTAGATTCAGTCGTTCCAATTTCCGTGAGTTTGTAGAGTCTCCGGCGGGCACCCTTACGACCAGAGTCAGCCTCCCATTCGGATTCAAGCCAGCCGTACTGTTCCAGGCGGTCGAGTACTGCATACACGGATGCGGATCCAAGGCCAGTAGAGCGTCCGATTTCCAATCCATAGGTCGCTTTGCCTTCCAAACTAAGAAGGTACATGGCAATAGCTACTGTCGGCTTTGTTATACGTCTGGGGAAATTCGCAGTCACAAGACACCTCACTATCGAATTGTTGCAATTATGTGCTAATCTTATTTTGCATATAACAAACAACTCAACCGGAAGGTTTAGAATGAAGTTACATAAGTCCAAGATAGTCGCTCTCTTAGGAGCAATAACACTTGTTCCTGGTTGTATTTTTAGTCAGGCTCGGGCCGTTGAACAAAGTGTTGAGTTCAGCATGAATTCTCCGTTATCTGTGACTGAATTTGAGGCTGATATTGAGGCCAAAGCTAGCGAACTCACCTACATAGACATTCAGGTTCAAGACCCTACAACGGGACAAACTCTGACCTTCGGATCTTTAGGGGCTCACCTCACGGTAGATGCAGTCGTTGAAGCAGCCCTGGTAACACTGGAAGACATGAGGCTATCGGAGATTTCTAAGCCCGACGCCGGTGGCAAAGACAATGGAGAAAAGTGGACTCTTCTGGCTCATGAGCTTAAAGACAAGAGCTTCATAGTGAGTCATGCACGCGGCACCACAACGACACAATTAGCCAATACATCGATCCAAGCCACCATACCAAGGGAGAGTCCTAGTGATAAATCCAGCGCAGTTACAAGCACTACGGCCTTGACCGCTACCTCTACGTGTGGGATTTGGAGGCCGAACTTTCATGAAAATATTGCCGCACCAAGCGCCTTCCAAGGGCAAAGGTATGACCAACTCAAGTTTGCATTCACACAGGGACAGCTCGATGAGTTTGCATGCACTGGAAGTACAGGATTCGAACCAGATCTAGTGACTGATAATTATGACAACTTGCACTATTTCTCAAATCCTGTTGTTAGCTTCTCCTCAAACATGCCATTCAATTATTTAGATACCAACTTTTCAGACGGTCCCAATGAAATCGTGTACACAATAGGAACATATAAGATTTCAGCTTTGTCTCCATGGACTGAGTACACAAATTACATCCGCACTGGCTTTGGTAACACGGGCGCGGATAGAGCAAAAGTTGTGTGGCAGCGTAACTCAATGCTGTCTGCTTGCTTTCCAATCTTTGGCCCTGAATGGTGCAGCTTTGCGGACGAATCAGTAATTCAGTACGCATGGAAGATTCCTCTACCGGGAACCTACCCGACACCGTCTCCATGAAGTTGCGTTCTCGAAAGCTGTTTGTGCTTACTATCGTCCTCGCGACGTCATTCGTGTTGCTGACGACATGTCTATCGGTGGGATATGTGCAGGTTAAGAAACGTGCAACTGCTAGGTGTCTGGAACTAGCAACATATTCACTGCAAGTCGAACTGGATCTATTCAAGCTAAATTGGCGCTGTGTCCTAACGGATACCAATGGTGAAGTCACAGAACGCCGAGTCTCGCTTTACTAAGTACTCTGTAAACAAAAGAGAGCGACCGTCTTGGCCAGAACCTAAGACGGTCGCTCTCTGTAACTCTGACAGTTTATTTGACAGTTTATGAGCATGAAAAGACTCGCCGTGAATAGTTTGCTCAACTGAAACTATTTGCAGAAAACCGTGCAAACAGTGAGTATTTCACTACTCAAACAAATGCATCGGCACCCGCTTTTGAACCCTGTCGGTTGGGGGTTCGAGTCCCTCCGGGCGCGCAAAGATAGATTAAGTAAAGATCTTTTCACTCATTTTTCAATCAAAAGGTGCCGCAAACCATGCTTCTTCAACTGGTCACGGACGGGAACTGCGCCTTCTGCCAAGCGTGTGCGCAGTGGCTACTGCGACACTTTCCTGGTGATTGGGTAAATGCTCCAAATCAATCCATCGATTTAAAACTCATCGGAATTAGCGAAGATCAGGCAAACTCAAAAGTTTGGTACATAACTGGTAGCGGTGAAGATCTCAAACGATATTCCGGTTCACAAGCTGTGGCAAAACTTTTACTCGACCAGCCAAAAAAGTGGATCAAACCATTGGCGGTCCTTGCCTTTGTCCCTGTTACGAAACAGATTGCTGAACTACTCTATTTTTTGATTTCTAAGAATCGAAGATATTTAGGGACATGCGAAACCGGGTGAAGTAGCAGGCATACGGATGGGATTGTTGTCGGTTTAGTTGACGCTCTGACCTGACCCACAAATCGCTGACTACTTAAACTTCCGCCAAGAAGAAAAGCTCTTAACCGATCCAGTGTGAGGTTGTTGCAACCACGGGTAAGGATGAATCTCGGCCAAGCCGTGGAATTTCTTGAAAGAAGGAATTGGCGCAAATGTAACCGAAACGGGATTGTCCTTCGCAAATTGATATGGGTCGCCGAGGTAAACCTGTAGCTCTCTGCGCTCTGCAAGGTCTTGCAGAGTTTCTAAATAGAAACCGAGTCGGCGCGAACTTAGTTGAAGTTTCCTTAGCGCATCGTCATTGAATACGAACACTGCAGGCAAATCGGGATGCGCCAACAGTGCTGGATCGCTATCACCCATTGAATCAATCGTCAGTAAAACGAACTTTGGCGCATCATTTTTTATTACCGCTCTTGGTCCTGATGTTTTTTCTGGATCTGGATCGCGTTCTAAGAGTGAATCAACATCAAGACGATTCAAGGAAACTTCTTCGGGAAACTCCTGAATAGGACATGCATTAACCAAAGGACACTGACCACATAATCCAGGCGCCCGCTTTTCAACCTGCCATCGAGCAAAACCATAAGGCTTTCCGGTTCCTGCCCCGACTGTCCATTGCCAGCCAAGTAAGTTTGCGGCACGTGAGCCATCAATCAGTTCCCGATACATCCGTTCTTGACCATGCAGCCAACCAACATCGTTGCGCACGGTCCAATGCGATGCCAGCCACATCCGAGTTTGGTTGACCAACCAACCATCGGCCTCTAGTTCTGCGACTACCTCATCAACACAAAGCATGTCTCGATTCCAACCATCACCTTGGGTAGTTGAGTTAGCTTCAAACCGCAGGTTTTCAAACAAGCGAGTGCCGATCCGGGCATAAAGATGACGAGCGTATTCCTGCCAATAGAGCTCGTCTCGAAATTTTTCACGATCTTTGTAGGGCGCAGTTTTCACTGCGCGATAAACCTGATCAAGCGTGAGTAGGTTATGGCGAATGTAAGGCGACAGGACACTTGCACCTCGTCGTGACTTTGGCAGCACCTCGGAACGCGCATTTGCATAACCAGTTATGTCAAGAGTTGCTAACGCATCATTGGCTGCTGATTGCCCACCCTTTATAGGACTGAGTCCTAATTCACCCGAATAGAGTCCTTTAAAATCTCGTTCGATGATTTCGCGAACCGGTGCATCTATTGAAAGGGCTTTGTTCATAGTTTTTCAAGGTTACCCGCGCACTAACAAATTGGCTCGTCACGGTCTGAAATAGCCTAGGCAGTAGTGAGATTGGGGGCCTGGCCTGGGTTTGCACGCATTTCAGGCCCTCAAATCTAGAACTCCTTCAGGGGTCGTTATAAATCTCAACTCAAAATTTTCTACCAGTTATTCAGAATCATGCTTGGATTTGCGCAATCTGCGCCGATGTAAGGTCTCGTAAAAGCTTTGGATCTACATCCCAATTAATGGGAACTTTAAAAGTTTTTTTGTTGGTTTCGTAATCCAGAAGGCGTTGCTCAAATTTATCAATAATGCCGTCACCCCAAGGTGCTAACAAAATATGTTTCGTGTGAATGGATAGGCCAAAAATATACTGATTGCGTAACTTCACCATCGGGGTATTCCAAGCAACCACCAACTCGGCCTCAGGCAAAGAGTCCATAATTACTTTGAAAATACGCTTCGCAGTAGCAATCTTCTCATCATCAAACTGTGCTAGATACTCATCGACTGTCCCAAACCTTTTTGCGCTCTTAGACCCGCGGCAATAAAGGACAAGCGCATTAGCGTGAACCTGACTAAATCCATGTTCTTCTCTTAGATACGCAATTTGCTCTGCATACTTACGATCAGCAATTTCTTCCATCCGTTCAAACCAATGACTCATTGGTAATCCATGCTTCTTTTCAATCGCCGGGAAATAGGCATCACGATTGCCGCTGGGTACAGACATGAATTCAATTTATCAGAAACTAAAAATTGAAAATTTCTTGACGATGAGCATCCTCCAAATTGCAAGAATGCATCAAACCCGCAATTCTGGAGTTTCTCAACCTTGTGTTGACGTGAAAGTACCGCAATTGTGCTGTGAGCATGCCGTGAAGTTAGCAACTTAGTTTGTGGGCATGACACAAATTTCCCTTAGTTCAATGACGCCAAGTGCGCGCTTGGCTGTTCTGTCCACATATCCCCCAACAGAATGTGGAATTGCCACATTCTCAAGGTCTCTAACGAATGCTCTCGCCCAGGAAGGTTCGCAAGTAAATGTCGTACGGCTAATGAATGAGGATGTAACTCCATCTCCATTTGAGGTCGTCCATGAACATTGGGATGGCGACTCTGGCGAGATTACTAGCGCTGTATTAAATAGCCATGATGCGGTGATTATTCAACATGAGTTTGGCATCTTTGGCGGCCCAGACGGACAAGAAATTATTGAGATTATGGACAATCTCAACGTGCCAATCATTGTGGTGCTACATACCGTTCTAACAAATCCCAGCGTGAACCAACGCGAAGTCCTAAGCGCAATCATTGACCGCGCAGATGCGCTAGTAACAATGACCCAAGCAGGTAAAGCGAAATTGATTGATATTTATGCAGTGGCCCCTGACGTTATCTCGGTAATTCCCCATGGTGCGCATCCCATGGCTGCCTCGCAAACCAAGACTATGAAGGTAGATGGCAGGAGACCGCGAATCTTGACCTGGGGCTTGTTGGGACCTGGAAAAGGAATCGAGTGGGCAATCGATGCACTCGGGGAATTAGGCGACCTGGGTTTCTCACCTGAATATGTGATTGCCGGTCAGACTCACCCGCACGTCAAGGCACATCAAGGCGAGAG
>CAIVPQ010000122.1 GCA_903907835.1 uncultured Actinomycetes bacterium | reverse complement strand
AAGATTTATTCTCCACATGGCCAGCAGTACATGTCTGTGGACCGCGAATTGATGCTTTCCTACAAGGAATCCGAAGTTGGTCAAATCCTTCATGAAGGTATCAACGAGGCTGGATCAGTAGCATCCTGGACAGCAGTAGCGACGTCTTATGCAACCCATGACGAGCCAATGATTCCAATTTACATTTTCTACTCCATGTTCGGTTTCCAACGAACAGGTGATGCATTCTGGTTGGCTGGCGATCAGATGGCCCGAGGCTTTGTGCTTGGTGCAACTGCGGGGCGAACAACGCTAAACGGCGAGGGCCTACAGCATGAAGATGGTCACTCACCACTGCTTGCTTCAACAAACCCAGCCGTAGTTGTTTACGATCCGGCCTACGGATATGAAGTTGGCCACATCGTACGCGATGGTTTGCGTCGTATGTATGGCGAGAATTCAGAAAATGTTTACTACTACATGACTGTTTACAACGAGCCAATCGTTCAGCCTGCTGAGCCAGAAAACTTAGATGTTGATGGACTGCTTCGCGGACTTTATCTGTTTGCGCCTGCGCAAGATCAATCTGGACCTCGTGCCCAGATTCTTGCTTCGGGTATTGCCTTGCCATGGGCCCTTGAGGCACAAACGATGTTGCGCAATGAATGGGGCGTAAGCGCAGATGTTTGGTCAGTAACCTCTTGGAACGAATTGCGACGCGATGGTCTTGAGGCTGATCGTCACAACCTGTTGAATCCAAATTCTGCGCCACGTACTGCTTATGTCCATGACAAACTTCGCGATGTTCAGGGACCAGTTATTGCGGTCTCTGACTACATGCGCGCAGTTCAAGATCAAATTCGCGAATGGATTCCAACTGATTATGCAACTCTCGGCACTGACGGCTGGGGTCTGTCAGATACTCGAGGGGCTCTTCGCCGTCACTTCCTAGTTGATGCCCAAAGCATCACTGTGCAGACTCTGGCTACTTTGGCTAAGCGTGGCGAAATTGGTAGCCATGTTGTTCAAGAAGCAGTAGACCGCTACCAACTAGGTGACCCAAAAGCAGCAGGTGCTGGCAATACTGAGGGTGGCGGCTGATTTAGCCGCTAGTCTCAACTCATCATGAACGATTCCACACAGGAGCACCTAACCTCACCTGAGCGCATTGCTGCTGAGCGAGTCGTGCTTGCTCGGCGTGTTCAACGTATGACCGGGGAATTGACCACTTCTGCCACGCAAAAGATGGAAGAAACTCTGCCTTGGTACATTGCACTGCCAGCAAATGAACGAGCTTCCGTTGGCACAGTTGCTCAAGCCGGAGTTGCGACATTCGTTGAATGGTTCAGCGATGAACAAACAGATAGCCAACACATTTCTGAAATCTTCACATCTGCCCCACGCGAACTCGCCCGGGCACTAACGCTTCAGCAAACCGTTGAACTTGTGCGAACCACAATGGATGTAGTTGAAGGCTCCATTGCCAAGGTCGCTGGAGACAATCGCCTTCGTCAAGCATTGTTACGTGAATCGTTATTGCGATTCTCTAGCGAGATGGCTTTCGCTGCTGCTGAAGTTTTTGCTCGTGCAGCAGAAGCCCGTGGCGCGTGGGACGCTCGCTTGCAAGATTTAGTCCTCGATGCAGTTCTATCCAACGACGACTCATCCACCCTGTTGTCACGAGCTTCAGCGGCGGGCTGGGATACTTCCAAAAATGTTTTTGTTCTGGTCGGTCCAATACCCTCAAGGCGCACCTCAATTGATGTGCACATGGAGCAGATCCGTCGAAGCGCAAAATCAAATGAACTCGATGTCATTGTTGGTATGCATGACGATCGCATGGTGGTACTGATTAGTGGCAATGAGTTCACAACATCTCCAACACTTTTAGCAAAGCCACTGCTACCACATTTTGGAAAGGGAACAGTTGTTTGCGGGCCTGTGGTCTCATCGCTAGTCGAAGCGAATACATCCGCTGTTAGCGCTACCTCTGGCTATGAATCACTTGGGCTGGTGTCCGCTCAGGATCGAATAATTTCAAGTAATCAATTGATCGCGAGTCGAGTGCTCTCTGGCGACACATCTGCCATTGCAGATCTGGTTGCGGTGCTTCGTACCCAACTTCGAGATGACGTGAAAACCACATTGGCCACTTACCTAGAAAAATCGCCCACAATTGAAGGCTGTGCCAAAACCCTGTTTGTTCACGTCAACACCGTTCGCTACCGGCTGCGCAAGGTAAGCGAGGTAACTCATCTAGATCCAATGGATCCAGCGGATTCATTTACTTTGCGGTTGGCGCTCATGTTTGAGCGTAATACCAGTTTCTTGTAGGATACCTACAAGAAACTGACTTATAAATTGGCTGTTTTGCCAGCCAGTTATGGGTTGCCTATACGGAAGAGTAGGACCATGCTTGCAGTTGTCGCTCCCGGTCAAGGTTCACAAACCCCAGGCTTCTTAACTCCTTGGCTGGAATTGCCACACTTTGAAGATCGCTTACGTTGGCTAAGTACTGTTGCCGATTTGGATTTGGTCAAACACGGAACGCAAAGCGATGAAGCCACAATCAAGAGCACCGACATTGCACAGCCACTGATCGTGGCTGCCAGCCTAGTATCGCTACTGAGTTTGTTTCCTAAGCCTGGTGAGGTCTTCCATAAAGTTGGCATTGGCGCAGGCCATAGCGTTGGCGAAATTACTGCCGCAGCTGCTTCACATGTAATTACCGCTGAACAAGCGATGGTTTTTGTCCGCGAACGTGGCAAGGCAATGGCTTTAGCCGCTGCAATTACTCCGACTGGCATGGCTGCTGTTTTAGGTGGAGAGCGCGAAAATGTCATTGCCTCAATCGCAAAGCATGGCTTAACAGCAGCGAATGAAAATGGCGCAGGACAGATTGTTGCAGCAGGTACGGTTGAGCAGATTGCCGCATTTCAAGCAGATCCCCCAGAGGGCTCTCGCGTTCGTCCATTAACTGTTGCCGGGGCATTCCATACCAAGCATATGGATTCTGCCGCTGCACTGCTTGGGCAATATGCAAATGCGATTTCGACTCGCGATCCCCGCTTAAGTCTGCTTTCTAATGTCGATGGTGGAGTTGTAAACGACGGTAGAACTTTCCTCAAGCGACTAGTCAGTCAAGTAAATAGCCCGGTTCGCTGGGATCTTTGTATGCAAAAGATGATCGACTTGGGTGTTACTGGAATGCTGGAACTGTTACCTGCAGGCACGCTAACGAACTTAGCCACCAGAGCCATGCCAGGTGTTGAAACCTTTGCGTTAAAGGGTCCTGATGACATCCCAGCTGCTTTAGATTTCGTTGAACGCCATGGGGCGCCAAGCGCAGTGACCGTTGCAGCAATGAAGTCCGGTCAGATGGACAACTTAGATGATTAATCTTCCTACTGCGCAACTTCATGCGCATTCGGGTATCACCGGACTTGGGGTGTATCGCCCCGAGCGCGTGGTTGGTAACGACGAACTAGCCAGCCGAATTGATTCATCCGATCAGTGGATTCGTGAACGCACCGGAATTACCGAGCGTAGATTCGGCTCAGCTCAAGAAGATGTAGTAACCATGGGTGCTCATGCTGGACTTGAGGCAATCCGGGACGCAAAAATTGATCCCAGCGAAATTGATGTGGTTATCGTTGCCACATTCACACACAAGTACCAAACACCCTCAGCCTCAGCAGAAATTGCACATTTAGTTGGCGCTGTAAATGCCTCTGCCTTCGACTTAGGTGCTGCATGTGCTGGATTCACTTACGGAATTGGCGTTAGCGACGGTCTGATTCGATCCGGAAACGCTAAGAACATTTTGCTCGTTGGATCAGAAAAGATTAGTGACTTTACCGACTTTGATGATCGTGGCACCGCATTTTT
>CAIVPQ010000121.1 GCA_903907835.1 uncultured Actinomycetes bacterium | reverse complement strand
ATCTCGCGCGCTGCTTGTTCATCATCAGTGAGTTGCAACCACTCACGCCACTTAGCCACAACAGGGCGCAACTCCGCATGACGCTTGCCAATACGGCGAGCCTCATTCGGGTCACCATGTGTTGCAGGGTCGCTGAGCTTGGTTTCAAGTTCAATCAACTCTGCTGACATAGCTTCGACCTTGGAAAAGTCCTGTTGCATGATGTTCCTTAATAGATCTGGATAAAACAATGAGGTGTTGCCGTCGCCACAATGGGCAACGACAACACCTCAAAGAAAAGCTAGGACTGCTTACCGAAACGCTTCTCGAACTTAGCGACACGGCCGCCGGTATCAAGAATCTTCTGCTTGCCTGTGTAGAACGGGTGGCAGGCGCTGCAAACGTCAGCGTGAATCGTGCCACTCTTTTGAGTGCTGCGAGTGGTGAACTGATTGCCACAACCACAAGTAACTTGAGTCTCTACGTACTCTGGATGAATATTTGCCTGCACGGGAGTGCTCCTTAGGTAAAGTTTGCAATCGGGTCGCATTGCTCGGATGCTACGCGTGAACCGACTAACCCCTTGATTGTGCCAGTTTTTTCTCAAAGTCTCAAAACGTAAGCACTACCCGCTATCTCCTAGACTTAGGTCTCATGACTAGTGAGCGCATGCCAGAAAAGCCAACTCTCGATGGAATCGAGCAAAAATGGGTCGATTCATGGCAATCCCAGGGAACTTACGACTTTGATCGCACCGCCACTCGCGATCAGGTTTTCTCCATTGACACTCCCCCGCCAACAGTCAGCGGGTCACTGCATGTAGGCCACGTCTTCTCCTACACGCACACAGACTGCATTGCGCGTTACCAGCGCATGAATGGCAAGAGTGTTTTTTATCCAATGGGTTGGGATGACAACGGACTGCCTACCGAACGTCGTGTGCAGAATTATTACGGTGTGCGCTGCGATCCCTCACTGCCTTACGATCCGGACTTCACTTCCCCAGCTGAGCCTGGCAAAGACCAGATAGTTATTTCGCGTCAAAACTTTGTTGAACTATGTGTGCAGTTAACGATTGAAGATGAGAAAGCCTTCGAAGATTTGTGGCGCCGACTTGGTATCAGCGTTGACTGGAAAATGACTTACCAAACAATCGACAAGAATGCTCGGGCAATTTCTCAGCGCGCTTTCTTGCGCAATCTCGCTCGAGGTGAGGCTTACCAATCAGAGGCCCCAACTCTTTGGGATGTCACTTTCCGAACTGCGGTTGCTCAAGCAGAACTTGAAGATCGTGAACGCCCAGGCGCATACCACCGGATTGGTTTCACCAAGCCGGATGGCACAGCGCTATACATCGAAACAACTCGACCTGAATTGCTGGCAGCATGTGTTGCGCTTGTGGCACATCCAGACGATGAAAGATACCAACCACTATTTGGCACAACAGTTACTTCGCCACTTTTCGGCGTCGAAGTTCCTGTGGTCGCTCACAAACTTGCCGACCCTGAAAAGGGTTCAGGTATCGCGATGATTTGTACATTCGGTGACACAACTGACGTCACCTGGTGGCGTGAACTACAACTGCCTACTCGACCAATCATTGGCTGGGATGGTCGAATTCTGACCGAACTTCCAAGTTGGATCACTAGCGAGATTGGCCAGAAGGTCTATGGCGAAATTGCTGGCCTGACTGCTCATTCAGCTAAAGAAAAGCTTGTCACGTTCTTACGTGAATCTGGAGATCTCGTTGGTGAGATTCGACCAATCACTCACCCCGTTAAGTTCTTTGAAAAGGGTGACAAGCCACTTGAGATTGTCACAACTCGCCAGTGGTACATCCGCAATGGTGGCCGCGATGCAGATTTGCGCGCCGAATTGGTTGCCCGCGGTCGTGAGATTACTTGGCACCCAGACCACATGAAGGTTCGTTATGAGAACTGGGTTGAGGGACTTAATGGTGATTGGCTAATTTCCCGTCAGCGTTT
>CAIVPQ010000120.1 GCA_903907835.1 uncultured Actinomycetes bacterium | reverse complement strand
GGTTGGACTGGTGTGCTCAATGACCCAAGTCAAGCTATCGGTCAAGTCGCCTCACATTCAATTGCTGCTGGAGCTCCACTAAGTCTGACTGATTTTGTTGGACCAAATTTGCTAGATGGTTTTCCTGCAGGCACGGTTGCAATCGCTTTACCAAACATCAGTGAAGCAAGCGCAGATTCAGTTGGTGTAGGTGATCATGTTGATATTTACTCAACGAGTACCGGCCCTGAGGCAAGCACAAGACGAATTGCACACAATGTAACGGTGGTTGCAAAAACCTCATCAGATAAAGCCTTGACATCCAGTGGTACAGAGAGCACTTTGATGGTGGCAGTGAACTCGGCTCAAGTTCAGGCCATCGCGAAAAATGTTGGCCAAGGTGTATTCACATTGGCGCTGCTACATCGCTAACAATGTCTAGCCGTGATGTGGTGGGACATCTTCGAGCAATTCGCGATCACGATTTGTCGGAGGCGCAAGGTCATCTCGAGTCTGTTCTGGAGTCAGTTCTACTCCATCAAGTAGCGCACGCAAACGAGCAAGGCTCTCGGGCGATTGTGCTTCGCCTTTTCGATTCTTGTCATTTTCCATGTTCTAATCGTGACCTGTGTAGCCAATAATTACCTAATTACCATTGCATTGGTGAACAATAGAGTCATGCAACCTGTGGCAACTAACCCCTTACTTACAAGGGATTCTTGGCTTGCGGAAAAAATGCGACACGAAGAAATTGTGCAACCCTGGATAGGTCCAAGACTCGCTCGGCGAGCGATCCAAGAAAAGCACCCAGTTGATGACTTCCTATTTGAGTACTACCCAATCAGTGCAAACAAGTTACGAACTTGGCATCCCGGTTTTGGGTTTGAGCTTGATGCCCTTGAAGAAGATTACGAATACTTCAATAGTGCACATTATTTCTTCGACGCAGGCGTCGTCGGGCTCAGCAGCAACTGGCTCGAGTCGAAGAACGAAGAAATCACTAAGACACTAACTTTTTTACAAGCAACAACGCAGAGACCTGCAAGGACTGGGTGCTTTGGCTTACACGAATGGGCAATGGTGTTGGGTCAGGATGAAGTCCGACATGAGACTTGGGAATTGCGCCTTTCACAAAACGAAATTAGAGCAACAATTGAGAAAGTCGGTTTGCGTTGTACGCACTTTGACGCGTTCAGATTTTTCACTGACCAAGCAAGGCCGATGAACCCACTGCAACTAACTCGCGCTGATCAAGGAGCCGTTGAACAACCTGGCTGTCTGCATGCGAACATGGACTTGTATAAATATGCGCAAAAGTTTGCGCCAATATTTGGCTCTGAAATAATTCGAAGCGCATTTTCACTTGCTCGAGACATTAGAACCGTTGACATGCAAGTGGCTCCATATGAATTGAGCACCCTTGGAGTGCTCCCGATTCGGGTTGAGACGGCACAGGGAAGATTAGAGTTTGCGACAAGACAACAGCAGTTCAGTGTCCGTGCGCAAAATCTACGAGAAACTCTGATCGAGAAGTTAACAAGAGCACTTAATTAGCAAATTTGAAATGTGGGATGAACCTAAATGCTTAAGGCGTAGACACAGTTAATCGCTAGGCTGTAGGAATGGCCCGTAGAAAAATAACACCAGCCGTTTCCAAGCGAATCGATATCAAAGTTAAACCCACAGGCATTTTCAGCCACTCGGATAGACGATTATTTGCCATCACACTTGCTATTACAGTCGTTGCCGGAATCTTTCATAATTCGGGCGGAAATCCAATCATTGCATTTGGATTTGCCGGCGTCGCATTAGCCACCTTGGCAAGTTTGGTGGGTCGAAGCGTCGAGGCTCTCGGTGATCGCATGGGTTCACGAGCCACGGGAGTGTTGCAATCATGCTTGGGAAATCTACCTCAACTCTTTGTGATCCTGTTCAGTCTCAAGGCAGGACTTTATGAGGTTGCAAAAGCGACAATTGTAGGTTCTATTTTGGCGAATGTCCTCTTAGTGATGGGCTTGGCATTTTTGGTTGGTGGAATCAAACATGGTCGGCAACTCTTTAACGCTCAGGCATCAAAGCAGCTTGCTTTGTTGCTCACTCTGAGTGTCTTGGCCTTAGCAATACCAACATTGACTTCCACATTGCATACGCCAGCGGCAAATCATGAACGCGTTATAACTGTGGTCGTCTCGGTCCTCTTGCTTCTACTCTTTGTCGCATCTCTTCCAGACACTTTGCGTCATGAAGCGGATGAAGCAGGTGTTGCAGGCTCTGCCTTAGCTCTTGAGGCTAAAAGTGCAGAAGAACACCACGGCGAATGGCCTTTGCAGGTTGCCATCGGGATATTGACACTGACTGTAATAAGTGCGGCATTCGTCTCTGAATGGTTTGTTGCTGCGCTAACCCCAGCCATTGACTTGATGGGAATCTCCCCAGTTTTTGCCGGATTAATCATCGTTGCGATTGCTGGAAATGCCGCGGAGAATCTAGTCGCAATTAAACTAGCCATTAGCAACAAATCAGACTACGCATTGCAAGTTATTTTGCAGTCACCTGTGCAAGTCGCAATCTCCGTAGCACCGATTGTTGCCCTTACTGCCCCGCTTGTTGGCGCAACGACTTTCACTTTGGTGCTAAGCCCGCTTCTACTAGCGGTGCTATTCATGGCCTCAATTGCCACAGCGCTGGTGGTCATTGATGGATATTCAACTTGGTTCAAGGGAGCAATATTGTTGGTTCTCTATATGGCAATCGCTACCGCCTTCTGGTGGGGTTAAGCACAACCTATGTTGATAACAACTGATGTCACCAAGGCTGTCAAAGCCATAGCCAGTGGACACCTTTGTGCCATCCCAACTGAAACGGTCTACGGGCTTGGTGCTGATGCAACCAATCCAAATGCCATTTCCAGAGTCTTTGTAGCAAAGGGTAGGCCAACAGACCATCCGTTAATTGTTCATGTGGCTAACGTCACTGCTGCATACGAATGGGTGAGCGAATTACCTGAATGGGCCACGGTTCTAACGCATGCCGTTTGGCCAGGACCATTGACGATAGTAGCGAAGCGGACGGCTCTGGCCACCGATCAAATCACTGGTGGCCAAGAGACCGTGGCAGTTCGGGTCCCAAAGCATCCTTTAACCTTGGACCTTTTGAATCAACTAAATGTGCTGGGAATTATTGGCTTGGTAGCACCGAGCGCCAATACTTTTGGGCATGTTTCGCCGACCAATGCGAACCATGTTGAACATGATTTGGGCGAATATCTTTCGGCTCATGAGGATCTAATTCTTGATGGTGGTCAATGTGCGGTTGGTCTGGAATCAACTATCGTCTTAGCCACTGGAGATCAGCCAATTATTTTGCGTCCAGGTTCGCTCACTGCCAGCGGGATTGAAGAAATTACTGGGGTAAAGGTCATCACAAATAACAATGAATCGCCAAGAGTTTCGGGTTCGCTAGCTTCGCACTATGCACCTAATGCGAAAGTAATCATTGTTGACGAGGCAGAACTTGCCAACTTGGAAGTAATTAAGAACGCGGGCTTAATCGCACTGGCCGCGATCCCAACCTTGAGATACACCTATCGGATTGGAAGTCCCCGCACCAGCGTGGAGTTTGCTCGAGAACTCTATTCAACATTGCGCAATGCTGATGATTTGGATCTAAAAGTTGTATACGTAGTTCCGCCACCAGGCAGTGGTCTAGCCCAAGCAATTCTAGATCGTATAAATCGCGCCGCTAATTAATAGCAACTGGCTACCTTATTTAAAAGTGAGAGGAAGGATTGCATCGTGAATGGAATTGGTGAATTATGCATCGGACTGCTGATGGCATGCGGGCTAGTAGGCATTGTCGTTCCCGTAGTGCCCGGAATTTTGCTGGTTTGGACTACAGGGTTAGCGTGGACAATTCTTGACGGCGGCGGAACCACTCGTTGGATACTTTTCTTTTTGATGTCTGTGTTGATGACAGTAGGACTTGTCTCTCAAATTGGAATGCCCGCCAAAGAACTCAGTAATCAGCAAGCACCAAAATGGACTTTAGTTTGGGGTGGGGTCTTGGGCATATTTGGATTCTTCATTATTCCCATAGTTGGACTCCCTATTGGATTTACTGCCGGAGTGTTCCTGCGCTACATGTTTGCAAGTAACGACTTGCACGCATCAATGGATTCGACTTGGCTTACCGTTCGTGCAATTGGTAAAGGCATACTTATCCAAGGAATATGTGGCTTGGGTATCGCTTTTCTTTGGTTTATCGGACTACTTATTACCTAAAAACTCTGGTCGGCCCAATTTGGACCGACCAGAGATAAGAGAAGAATATTTAGGCTTGCTTGATTGCAGAGATATCTAGTTGCAACTTGATTGTGTCGCTTACTAAGAATCCACCGGTTTCAAGAGCAACGTTCCAAACCAAACCAAAGTCCTTGCGGCTAAGCGTGCCTGTTGCTTCAAATCCGGCGCGATCGTTTCCAAATGGATCAGTCGCTGTTCCAGTTAGTTCAACATCCAAATCGATACTGTTTGTCACACCCTTGATTGTTAAATCTCCAGTTACAACAAATGTGTCACCGGCGGGCTTGAAAGATTTGGCGACGAATGTCAAAAGCTCATTATTGTCAGTGTCAAAGAAATCGGGACTACGAAGGTGGCCATCGCGGTCAGCATTGCCGGTGTTAATTGATGCCAGTTTTGCAGAGACCGACGCAGTGGATTCGGCAACATCCGAAGCAACAGTGATTGTGCCCTCGAAGTCAGCCAAGTTGCCACGCACCTTGGTGATAACGGCGTGACGCGTTTCAAATCCAAGTTGTGAATGTGTTGGATCGATAACCCAGGTACCGATGTATGCAGATAAGTCACTCATTTGAATTCTCCTGAAAAAGATTATGTTGTTTAGTTTTACTTTAACTTTCAACTATCTAGTTGTCAAGGGTTTATCTTCTAGTTGTCAAGGGTTTATATTGCGCGCAACCATCTCAACAGCATTAGCAACGGATTTTGCAACATTGGGATCAAAGACACTCGGCACAATGTAACTTGCAT
>CAIVPQ010000119.1 GCA_903907835.1 uncultured Actinomycetes bacterium | reverse complement strand
GGAATCTTATGTCGGAAACGGTTAGTTATTCAGATGCCAAAGCTCAGGCGAAAGCGGCCAAGGCGTACAAGAAAGCTAGTAGGCCCTGGTTTGAGAAAAAGCGATTCATACTTCTCGGTGTTATTGCAGTAATTGCTGTTATTAATTCCACAGGGAGCGACACTGGGAAAGAAACCTCACCTGCCGCTTCAAGTTCAGGTGCGACAACAAGCCAGGAACCGCCAATCAAAATATCGGCACAGAAGTTAATTTCCGACCTAGAAAATAACGCTTTAGCGGCAAAAAACAAATATGACGGTAAGCGGGTTACTGTAACGGGTAAGTTGAGCAATATTGATGCCTCGGGTGATTACTTTTCCATTAAGGGTACTGATGAATTTAGCTTTCTATCTGATATTTTGATCAACATAAACGAGGAGCAGACAAAAATTGTCAGCGGTTACACTAAAGGACAACAAGTTACGATTACAGGCAAAGTAACCGGTGTAGGTGAAATTTTAGGTTATACGATAGCCGCCGAGATATTAAAGTAACTGTACATTTTTTGGAGTTTGCTCATACTGAAATGGTCATTCGTTTCGGGATGACCAACTTAACCTCTTAGCAGAGACACCTAATCCGGTAACTTCACTTGCCTAAATGCCTCGGCCAACCGACCCGCTTCAAACCCAGCGGCTTCAGCCTGCATGGTTAACCAACCCGTGATTAATTCATCTAGGTTGTCCATGTGTGAAACCTGGCTCACATGCTCGCGCAATGCGGCTAACTTCAACGAAAACTTACCGGTGACATCCACAAAATGGTTGGGCTTTTCGGCCGCCATCAACCACAACCACGAAACCGTCCAGGCCTCTAGGCCTTCTTCGGTGCGCAACTCTGGATACGCATACGGGTTGCGCACTGCTGGATACAGCGCGCGAGTTGTGGCTTCACCTGCTGCCATGTGATCAGGGTGGCTTGCCGGAAGTCGTTCCCAAAGACGTTCGGGGGACTGGGTAATCACAAGTTGCGGACGGACTTGGCGCATCACTCGCACAATGTCGCGCTGCAGATCATGGTTGTGATCAAGGTAGCCATCGGCATACCCCAAGAACCGCACATCACTGACCCCGACCACAGCCGCAGCCGCAGTCTGCTCGCGTCTGCGAATGGCTGGGATCTCGCTGCGGTCAGTTAGGTCATCAAACCCACCGGCATCACCGTCGGTGCAGATGCAATAAGTCACCTCGACGCCTGCGCTGGTCAGCGTGGCAATCGTGCCACCTGCACCGAAATCGACATCATCAGGATGAGCAGTCACAACCAATGCGCGCTCGACACCATCTGGGATTGTGGGCAATAAAGTATCCGAGTCCATAGGGACAACACTAAGGTCACACCCGCGGTTTACACTTGGGTGTGCCTGACTCTAACTCTGACCTCCTCGATGACCTCAACGTTCCGCAACGCCAAGCCGTTACTCATGCTGGCTCGCCGATGCTTGTGGTTGCTGGAGCTGGGTCAGGAAAAACTAGAGTTCTAACTCGTCGCATCGCCTATCTTTTGGCCAACCGCAATGTGTCACCGGGCGAAATTTTGGCAATCACTTTCACTAACAAAGCCGCGGCCGAAATGAAAGAGCGTGTGGCACACATAGTTGGTCCGCGTGCGCGAGCCATGTGGGTTTCGACCTTTCACTCGGCATGCGTGCGCATCTTGCGCTCCGAAGCAACCCGCCTTGGCCTTAAATCAAACTTCAGTATTTATGACATGCAAGATTCACAGAGGTTGATGACCCTTGTTTCCAAGGAACTGGGCTTTGATAGCAAGACCTACAGCCCGAAGTACTTGCTTTCACAGATCAGCAATCTCAAGAACGAACTGATCGACTACGACACCGCAGTAAGCCGCGCGACTAATCCCAATGAGCAAGTAATCGCTGAAGCATACGGCGAATACCAACGTCGATTGATGCGAGCCAGTGCAGTGGATTTCGATGACATCATCGGTCACACAGTTGCTTTGTTGCAGGCTTTCCCTGATGTGGCCGAGTACTACCATCGCCGTTTCCGTCATGTGCTTGTCGATGAATACCAGGACACCAACCATGCGCAATACATGTTGATTCGTGAGTTAGTCGGATCAGGCAAAGACGGTGTGCCACCGAGCGAGCTTTGCGTCGTCGGTGACGCCGACCAGAGCATCTACGCATTCCGCGGCGCAAACATCCGCAACATCGTCGAGTTTGAGCGCGACTACCCAGATGCAGCCACAGTTGTGCTCGAACAAAATTATCGATCCACGCAAAACATTCTTTCAAGCGCTAACGCGGTCATTGAAAAGAACGCGAGTCGCAAAAAGAAAAACCTCTGGACGGCCGAAGGCTCGGGCGAAAAGATTGTTATCTATGTTGCAGCAGATGAATATCACGAAGCAGATTTCATTTCGCGCAGCATTGATGACCTGATTGATCACCATGAATTCAGCTTCAAAGACATGGCCGTGTTCTACCGAGCAAACAGCCAATCGCGAAGCGTAGAAGAAGTTTTCATCCGCAAAGGCATCCCTTATAAAGTTGTCGGCGGCACACGTTTCTATGAGCGCAAGGAAATCCGTGATGCACTTGCTTACTTGCGCTGTATTGCCAACCCCGAGGACGATGTTTCAGTTCGTCGAATCCTGAACACTCCTCGTCGTGGCATTGGTGACAAAGCCGAAGAGGCTGTGGAGTTATTCGCCAGGCGCGAGCGCATTACCTTCAGCGCTGCCCTTGCTCGCACCGACGAAATCTATTCACTAGCCACTCGTTCCCAGACTGCGCTTAAAGAATTCAACAAGCTGCTCGAATCCCTGCGCACACTTGATGAGTCAGGGGCTGGACCATCG
The DNA here is from genome assembly GCA_903907835.1 of uncultured Actinomycetes bacterium. Classification (GTDB taxonomy): domain Bacteria; phylum Actinomycetota; class Actinomycetes; order S36-B12; family UBA5976; genus UBA5976. The sequence goes on along the minus strand of CAIVPQ010000119.1, from coordinate 247 downwards.
GCAATCTTGGAAGCCGCAATGCAAACTTCCGGATACGTTAAAGAACTTGCCGCGAGCAAAGACCCACAAGACGAAGTGCGCGTGGAAAACATCGCCGAACTTGAAAATGTGACTCGTGAATTCGAAGAACAGTTCCAATCCGAAAGCGAAACTGGCGAAACTGCGCGCCTGAGCAACTTCCTCGAACGCGTCGCACTGGTTGCTGACTCTGATGAAATCCCAACAGGTGATGAACACGGCGGCGTTG
>CAIVPQ010000118.1 GCA_903907835.1 uncultured Actinomycetes bacterium | reverse complement strand
GCCTTTTTAGCGGGCGCAGCCTTTTTAGCGGGCGCAGCCTTTTTAGCGGGCGCAGCCTTTTTAGCGGGCGCAGCCTTTTTAGCGGGCGCAGCCTTTTTAGCGGGCGCAGCCTTCTTAGTTGCTTTTGCTGGAACTGATTTCTTCATTGGTATAGCCTTCTTTTCCTGATGTGCCACATGTGACACATCTTGACCTCAAGTGCCTACACTCTACTGACCAATTGCAACACATGTTGGTTAGCCTCGCCACGTAATCAGCAAAGTCATCAAGTTGCCTTGTTTTGTTCATCAGGATGGTTGCAAAAGTGGTATCCCACCAGTCGAACTACCCAATCTTGGGGCTCGATTACTTGGATGCACCCGAATGCACCTAACATGGCACATATTTAGTAACCTATTGACTTGATTGACAAGACGTTAACAAGGACACGTTGAAAATCATTTCAAACTTGTACAACAGCGAGCTGATGACAGTGAAAGATCAGCATTGAGTGAGAAAAGTTTTCAATATCACCTTTGGAGTCGATGCGAAGAACAGCCGATTGGCTTACTAGAACGCATCATGTGAATCACCAGTTGAGCGGGTTGCCTTGGCAATCAACGAGGGTGGTACCGCGGGTTTCTTGCAAATTAACTCGTCCCTTGAGGTAAGTGCGCGACTTTGCGCACCCTTGATGACAGGACGAGAGCATGACATATCGTGAAGTTCCAGCAAAAATTGATTTGCCCGAAATGGAACATGAAATTCTCAAACTGTGGTCACAACAGGACATTTTCAAGAAGTCACTAGATAAAAGCGCAGATGGCCCACTTTGGGTTTTTTATGAAGGACCACCAACTGCAAACGGGATGCCTGGAACCCACCATGTCGAAGCCCGCGTTTTCAAGGATGTATTTCCGCGATACCGCACGATGAAAGGATTCAATGTCCCCCGTAAGGCTGGGTGGGATTGTCATGGCTTACCAGTCGAGCTCGCGGTAGAAAAAGAACTTGGCTTCACTGGCAAACAAGACATTGAAAAATTCGGTATTGCACAATTCAATGACAAGTGTCGCGAATCAGTCGTTCGTCACGTTGATGCCTTTGAAGAAATGACATCGCGAATGGGTTACTGGGTAGATACAAATCAGGCGTATTGGACGATGGATTCTTCGTACGTTGACAGTGTGTGGTGGAGCCTAAAAAAGATTTTTGATAAAGGTCTGTTAGTTCAAGACCACCGAGTTTCTCCATATTGCCCACGATGTGGCACGGGACTTTCCGACCATGAATTAGCCCAAGGCTACGAAGATGTTGTTGATGCCTCTGTTTATGTGCGCTTTCCAATCACATCAGGCGAGCTAAAGGATGAATTTGGGGCGCTGAGCTTACTGGTTTGGACCACGACACCCTGGACTCTTATTTCCAATACCGCGGCCGCAGTAAATGGCACCGTGAATTACGTTGTTGCCAAGAGTGCTGATGGTGAACTGTTCGTTATAGCTGAAGCACTGCGCGAAAAGGTACTCGGCGAAGATTCAAGTGTGATCAAAACTGTCCTAGGTAGCACCCTGGAAGGCACGAGTTACCAACGCCCATTCGATTGGGTTGAATTTCCCGAAACCCAAGCGCCAATCCACACTGTTTTGCTGGCTGATTTTGTAACTACCGAGGATGGCACTGGCATCGTCCATGAGGCTCCAGCATTTGGCGCAGAGGATCTTGCACTGTGTAAGGCATACGGACTGCCAGTGGTAAATCCGGTGCTTCCTGATGGGACATTCGAGCAAGACATACCTGAAGTTGGCGGAGTTTTCTTTAAGACCGCAGATGCTCGACTTGTTGAACTTTTGGATGAGAATGGATCGCTATTTCGGCACCTTCCTTATGAGCATTCCTACCCGCATTGCTGGCGTTGTCACACTGCGCTGATTTATTACGCGCAACCATCTTGGTACATCAGAACAACCGCTATCAAAGACCAACTGATCGCTCAAAATGAAAAAACCAACTGGTATCCAGAAACCATTAAGTCAGGTCGTTTTGGTGATTGGCTCGACAACAATGTCGACTGGGCCTTATCGCGCAATCGCTATTGGGGAACTCCCCTGCCTATTTGGCGGTGTGAAGATGGCCACCTAACTTGTGTTGGAAGTCGGCGCGAACTTGCGCAACTATCAACTGATGCGTCTGTCGAACTGGATCCACATCGACCATTTGTTGATGAGATTTCCTTTAAGTGCCCTGAATGTGAATTGCAGGCTAACCGAGTTCCAGAAGTTATTGACTGCTGGTACGACTCTGGGGCAATGCCTTTTGCACAATGGGGATATCCAGAAAAGAATGCTGATCTATTTGAGAATCGCTATCCAGCGGACTTTATCTGTGAAGCGATTGACCAGACCCGAGGCTGGTTCTACACACTCATGGCAATCGGCACTCTAATCTTTGAAGAGTCGTCCTACAAAAATGTCCTATGTCTGGGTCACATTCTTGATGAAGATGGCCGCAAGATGAGTAAGCACCTAGGCAACGTTCTTGAACCCATCGCATTGATGGATGATCATGGTGCTGACGCAGTTCGCTGGTTCATGCTCGTTAGTGGTTCACCTTGGCAAGCACGACGGGTTGGCCATGGAACTATTGCCGAAGTTGTCCGCAAGACTTTGCTGACGTATTGGAACACTGTTGCTTTTCAGAGTCTTTATGCTCGGGCCGGTTCATGGGATCCGGCTACCGCAAGCCTGACTAATCTCACCGATCTTGATAGATGGGCTGTGGCACAAGCAGCTCGACTTGCTAGAGACGTAGATAAGGCTCTGGAAGAGTTCGACACTCAACGTGCTGGGCGATTCATCGCAGAGTATGTTGATGACCTATCGAATTGGTACGTTCGTCGCTCACGTAGGCGCTTCTGGGACGCAGAACACCGTGCGCTAAGCACTCTGCATCATTGCCTGAAGGTTGTCACTCAAGTTATGGCACCTTTCACACCATTTATCACGGAACGAGTCTGGCAGGACTTATTCGCTACAAGTGACCTTGAATCAGTTCACTTAAGTGCTTGGCCCGCTTGGTCCGAACAAGAAGTTGATGACACCTTAAGAGATCAAGTAGAGCTAACTCGTCGAATAGTTGAGCTCGGTCGCGCTGCACGTGCAGCATCAGGGGTAAAGACTCGCCAGCCTCTGCAACGCGCTTTGGTTGCAGCAGCCGGTTGGGATGAACTACCAGAAGGATTGCAGGCGCAGATTCGTGATGAAGTAAACGTCATAACGCTTGAAAGCTTGGCTGGCACCGACGAACTAGTTGACGTGGCTATTAAGGCGAACTTCAAGTCTCTTGGCGCACGATTCGCAAAAGAAACACCAATGATTGCCAAAGCGATAGTTGCCATGGATGCTCGAGAAATAGTCGATCAATTGCGGGCTGGACCTGTTGACATAACAGTTGAGGGAATGACAATTACAATCACGCTTGAGGATGTTGTGATCACCGAGGTTCCGCGTGCTGGTTGGACTGTTGCCTCGGTTGGCCCCGAATCTCTCGCTCTTGACTTGGCTCTTACTCCAGAACTTATTGCTCAGGGTGTTGCTCGAGATGTTACGCGTTTGATTCAAGATGCACGCAAAACTTCTGGATTCGCCATTAGCGATCGCATTAGCGTCGTTTGGGAATCTAACAATGCTGATACTCAACGTGCGATGAATGAACATCGCGAACAAATCTGCAGCGAAGTACTTGCGACAAAGTGGGAAAATGCCACTGTAGTAAATCCAGTTGTGTCCGATGAGGATCTTGATTTACGAATTTCTTTAGTTCGTTCAAACTGATCTAAAAATAATAAAGGCGGAACCCGAAGATGGGTTCCGCCTTTATTTATTAACTTTATTCGCCAGTGACCTCACGGTCGCCGCTTAAGTTCTTGCTCTCTAGTTCGCGCAATTGACCTTCTAAGTAAGTGCGTAGACGGCTGCGGTATTCCTTCTCGTAGGCGCGTAGTTCTTCAACACGACGCTCAAGTCCGGCACGAGTGGTTTCAAAATCGCGCGTGATGCTAGCAACCGTTGCCTGAGCTTGTGAAACAAGATTCTCTGCCTCAGCACCTGCTTCGCTGCGCAGTTGTGCAACTTCATTGCTGACAAGATTGCGAAGGTCTTCTGCTTCGATGCGGGCACTTGCCACTGCTTCGTCAGCAGTGCGTTGTGCCAATTCAAGGACGCGAAGGGAAGATGACGCACCATCGACCGGAGCAGCTGCATCGATAGACGCTGCAGGTCGTGAGGCAAGCTCAGCGTTGGCTGAGGTCAAGCGCTCAACTTCACTGGCTAGCGCGGCCTTGTCGCTTTGCGCCGCTGCTAATTCTGCTTTTGCTTCGGTTAATTCAGCGTTAAGAATGTTTGCAAGTTCGTCATTTTCCTGATTGCTTTCAGAATTTTGAATCTGAGCCTGAGCTTGGGCAAGTGCAGCTTGTAAGTCATCAACCTGGCTAGTAAGTGCTTCATTCTGCGCTGAAAGTTCAGAAATCTCGTTCTTAATTGACTCTGGAACTTCGCCACGAGAAGTTGCAGCAAGATCGTTTTTCTCTTGAACAAGCGCATTCATTGCACTTTCAATGTCGTCTAGGAAGTTATCAACCTCATCAAGGTCATAGCCTTCCTTAAACCTCACAGTTGTGAACTGCTTATTTTTTACATCTTCGGGTGTCAACGACATGGAGTGCGCCTTTCAATTTGTTTTTGGTGGTAAGCCAAACGACTGGAAAATCCACTTCCTAGCGTAGAGATATAACGCACGAATGTGAAACCGTTAGCAAAAGACTACCTGAGCAGCCTGACATTTAAATAGCCAGGTACTAAAGCTTGACCAGGAATGCCGCAAGAAATTGCAGGCCTAATAAAAGGACCAGAAACGATAGATCTAAGGAAACCCGACCAATTCGCAGGGGCGGCACCACTTTGCGTATTGCTTTAAGGGGTGGGTCGGTGATGGTGTAAATCATTTCCACCAGAACCAACATGGCACCTTTGGGCCGCCAATTTTGGGAAAAAATCATCACATAATCAAAAATTAAGCGACCAAAAAGCACATACACATAAAGGTGAATTACCCCGGCGAGAGTTTGGCCGATACTCGACACTAAGTGTCCTTAACTTTGGTTAAAGAAAGGGTCTTCACGCAATTGCGCGCGAGCTGCTGCTCCGATGTCTACGTTGGCAGGAGACAGCAAAAATACACTCTTTGTAACCTTCTCGATTGTTCCGTGTAGACCGAATGCAAGGCCGGCGGAGAAATCAACAATGCGACGAGCATCAGCATCATCCATGTCACTTAGGTTCATAATTACTGGCGTGCCAGCGCGGAAATCTTCACCAATTTTGCGCGCATCGTTGTAACTACGCGGATGAATCGTGGTGATACGTTGCACTGCGCCAGCAGTAGCTAAGGGCTGGCTGGTAACGGCCTGTTCCAAGCGACTTGTTGAAGCTGGTGACTCAGGAAGAACGGAAACTGGGCGTGGAGCGTACTGTTCGTAGTATTCAGCAGACTCCGGTGCGCCATAACCTGCAGATTCATCTGCATAGTTATTTTCTGGGTAAAGACCTAGATACTCGCCGATTTTGCGTACTGTACTCGCCATTTTGACAACTCCTTGGGGATGTATTGATTAGAACTTACCGTTTTTAGGAGCGATGTCCGAGTACCAACGACCCAATTCTTAGGTGTGTCGCGCCGTATTTAATAGCGTTTTCAAAGTCTTGGCTCATTCCGGCCGAGATGGTGGTGGCTTCTGGATAGTTCTGTTGAAGCACCAACGCGTGCCTTTGTAATTGCGCAAAAGCAGCATCTGGATCAGACCTAAGCGGAGCAACTGCCATAATCCCCGCTAATTTCAATCCATCCGCTGCACTAATTTGCTCAGCTATGTGCAACATTTGCGCCGGGTCGATTCCGCCGCGTTTTTCGGTAGGTGTGGGGTCAAGATCAATTTGAATCAGGACACCTAATGGCTGCACGCGCGTTTGAGTCACTCGGGATAAAGCTGTAACCAATTCAGGACGGTCAACGCTGTGCACGACGTCAGCCCACGTTGCAACACTGCGGGCCTTATTTGTTTGGATCTGACCGATGGCGTGCCAAGTGAGTCGAAGATGATTCAGTTCTTGATGTTTTGCTTTTGCATCTTGATCGCGATTTTCGCCGACATCAGTGATGCCAAGTTCAACCAAAATCTCAATGTCGCTACTTGGCCAAGTCTTAGTCACAACAATCAATTTCACGGATTCAACGTCACGATTTGCCTCAAGGCAGGCAGAGGCAATCTGCTCATTAACCTGCGCTAGATTTGCCGCAATTTCATCTCGTCTATTCATGAACTTTCCTCATCGGTGCAGAGGCATACAACCATCCCACCTCGTCCTGTTGGTTCACCATCAGCGCGACGAAAGGAGAATAAATCTTCATTTTCGAATGTGCATCCAATTATTTGTTCATACCTAATTGCATTATCTACCAAAGTCGCTTTTATACCTGCGCATAAGTCAATGTGGCGAGAATCTAGGATTGCTGCACTATTGATTTCCGAAACTTTAGCCACTCGATCTGGCGAAACCTCATAACATTCTGCGCAGATTGCGGGACCGATAACAGCCACCAAGTTTTTGCGCTGGGAGCCACTGGCCAAAATGGAATCGATGGCAGTTTGCAGTACTTGTGCGACTAAACCTTTCCAGCCTGAATGAACAACGGCAATAAGTTCAGATTGCGTATCGATGAGTGCGACCGTAACACAATCCGCACTCAGGGCAAGCAACGCCAGATTGGGCACTTGAGTGACAAGAGCGTCACTCGGTAAGCATTTGCCGCCTTGTGAAACTTTGATGACGTTGTTGCCATGTTCAGCCGACATGACTGCGATATCGCTAGCACCAATCAGGCTTTGCACCTTGTTGATGTTCTTGGTGACATTTTCCGCATCATCGCCAACATAGTCAGCAACATTTAACTGCGAAAAATTACCTGAGCTGAATCCATCCAAACGATTTAAGGCAATTACTTGCACACTACCAATTTGGACTCTGGCATAAACGCCCACGACTAGCGCAGGAAGTCTGGGACGTCCAAGTCGTCGCGGCTACCAGAATCATGTGAAATGGACTCACCTGTTTCGTCTCCGAATAGATTGTCGAAATTGTCATCTGAATTTTCAACTGTCGAAACCGACTCAAGTAAATCGGAATTCGCTACCGGAATGGTGGCAGGCTCTCCATCTTTAGCCAATTCATGCGCTATCGCAGCAGCAAGTGGGGTTTCTGCCATAACCTTTGCTGAATTCGGTGAAGTGTCGCGATTTGATGGTGGCGCTCCCCCATCAAAACCGGCAGCAATAACGGTGACACGCACTTCATCACCTAGCGTGTCATCAATTGAAGTTCCAAAAATGATGTTGGCATCTGGGTGTACCGCACCCTGCACCATACGAGCAGCTTCGCTAATTTCAAATAGTCCAAGATCACTAGCACCTGAGATTGAGATAAGAACGCCACGAGCGCCCTCGATGCTAGCTTCAAGCAGACGATTTGAGATTGCGCCACGAGCAGCCTCGATGGCGCGATCGGCGCCTCTTGCTTGACCAATGCCCATCAATGCCGAACCAGCATCCTTCATGACGCTTCGCACATCTGCATAGTCAAGGTTGATAAGTCCTGGGGTCGTAATTAGATCTGTGATTCCACTAACACCCTGATACAAAATTGAATCTGCATGACGGAATGCCTCTGACAAACTGATGCTGCTATCTGACATTTCGAGCAGGCGATCATTTGGAATAACAATCAGAGTGTCTACTTGCTCACGCAATGCTTCAACGCCATCTTCGGCGCGCGTTGAACGCAAGCGACCTTCAAAGCCGAATGGGCGAGTTACTACACCAATGGTCAGTGCGCCAAGCCCGCGAGAGATGCGACTGATTACAGGCGCTCCACCAGTACCAGTGCCACCACCTTCACCTGCGGTGATGAAGACCATGTCTGCGCCCCGCAGAACCTCTTCGATCTCTTCAGCATGATCCTCGGCTGCTTGACGGCCAACGTCAGGATTTGCGCCGGCACCTAGCCCACGGGTTAGGTCGCGACCAATGTCTAACTTCACATCAGCATCGCTCATCAATAGATGCTGGGCATCAGTATTGATCGCAATAAATTCGACACCCTTAAGGCCAGCATCAATCATGCGGTTAATCGCATTCACGCCGCCGCCGCCGATACCGACGACCTTGATAACTGCGAGGTAATTCTGAGGAGCTGCCATTGGCTTTTCGCCTTTCAATTCTGTGCAACAAACCCTAAACCTCAACCAGAGGCTTATAGTTATGTCAACCTGTAACAACTACAAGGTATTGCCCAAAGTCGTGAAATCGGTTCATTGGGCTCGCGGCGTGTCGGATTTCGTTCTATCTCTTTGCCGTTGGAGTCTCTGGTGCACTGACATTTATAGTTCGATATCCCTTAGCCAAGAGAGCATTGGCAACCAGAGATTTTCGATCAATCAGTTCATCTGAGCCAAACACAATCCAAATTCCATGATGCAAATGAACTTTGACACTGTCTCTAGTTTTGGCATGAATACTTAAAACTTTCCATCGGCTAGGTAACTCTTGATAAACATTTAAAGCTGCCTTGATGGCTAAAGTCTCTGGCTTTGCGTGCACCAAAACTTTCTTTGGCGGAAGTTTCTCTGCGACCCCAGCCACATGTCCCTCGTCATCGACTAACACATAAGCCCCGGCAACTGGCACGGCGGCGATTGGTTGTCGTTCTGTAATCCTGATGATCAGAGTATGTGGCCAACCTCGCTCGATAACAACACGCTTCACCGCTGGTAGCTCACCAATACGCGATTTCAATGCATTCGGATTAGCCGCCATTAAAGGTTGTCCCACTCGAACTTGAGCTGAAGACAAAACTTTTTGAGTGCTGAGTCGTTTCAATCCAGTTACTTGGACTTGTTCAATGAGAAACCAACGAGACTGAAATAAAACGTACCAAGTTACCAAAGCCAAGATGACAACTAACCAAATAACCCAGGGCAATTTTGAATGCTTAGTTTGCTGTGGCACACCTTGTCTAATTGTTTGCGTCATTAATCTTCCTCACGCTGGGAAAGTAAATCCAAAATTTGAGGGCACATCATGCCAATATCACCTGCACCAAGAGTCATGATCATGTCGCCAGACTGTGCCGCTTGCACAAGATGCCCTGGCACATTAGACCAAGAAGGTTCGAATACAACACAATCTTGAGCCAACGGAACGTTCCCAGCCATTGTGCTACCTGATGCCCCCGGGATGGGTTGCTCTCCTGGTGCAAAAACTTCCAAGACGACAACGAAGTCTGCAAGGCCGAGAGCTTGTCCGAATTCCTTTGAGAACAATGCGGTTCGATAGTAATGATGAGCTTGAAATGCCACGATAACTCTGCCGCTACCGGCAACAACTCGAGCAGCCTTAAGGACTGCCTCAATTTCGGTTGGGTGATGCGCATAATCATCGAAAATTCGCACACCGCCGGCTTGTCCGCGTGCTTCGAATCTGCGGTGAGTGCCGCTGAATTTTGCTAACCCAGTTATAGCTTTTTCTGGGGTTACGCCAATTTGCAATAGGGCTAGGAATGCTGCTGAGGCATTCAGCGCATTGTGTGCACCAGGTACCCGCAACTGAATTGGTCCATGTGTCTGGCCCGCAATGGTCACAGAAAAGCATTGACCGAAATCTTCACTTGGAATTAGTCGCACAACAGCATCATTGAAATCTTGTTGCCCATAGGTTGTAACCTGCGCTCCACGTTCGCGCGCAAATTTGGCAACCTTGGCTGCGCCCGGATCATCACCACACACGATTGCAGATCCGCTTCTTGTGTTTGTATTAACAATGAAATCGACAAACGCTGCTTCAATTGCTGCAAAGTTGCCCCAATGATCCAGATGATCAGCTTCAACATTTGTGACAATAGCAATGTTGGTTGGCAAAACTAAAAATGTGCCATCACTTTCATCTGCTTCGGCCACGAACCATTCGCCATTGCCCAGATGTGCGTTGCTACCGGATTCGTTTAGTTCTGAACCAATCGCAAAGGACGGGTCCATTCCACTTTGTTGTAGCGCAACTGTGACCATAGATGTTGTCGTAGTTTTGCCATGAGTTCCGGCCACTGAAACAGTTTTATGGCTAGACATGAGTTCACTCAGGGCATTGGCGCGAGTTACAACTGGTATTCCCAATTCAATGGCCTTAATAATCTCTGGGTTATTCGAATCAATGGCCGTTGAAACTACAACTACGGTAGCTGGAACATCATTAACGATTAAATTGTTGGCATCGTGTCCAACAAATACTGTTGCGCCTAATGGGGTTAGTGTCTGCAATCGTCGTGATTGCTTTGCGTCACTACCCGACACTTCGATACCTCGAGCAAGCAAAATTCTGGCGATTCCACTCATGCCTGCGCCACCAATGCCGATGATGTGCACTCTGCTATTCAAAATAGTCACTTTGTGATCCTCGCTAAAACATCTTCAACCAAGTCGGCCAATCGTTGCGCAGCGTCCAAGTGTCCAACTGATTTCGAGTTCAACGCCATGTCAGCTAGCGCTGTTGAATCATGGAGAATTGGCAAGATCTCTTCAACGATGAATGCAGCAGTAAAGTCCTCATCCTTTACTACAAAGGCCCCTCCAGCGGCAACGACTGGCTCAGCATTTAGAGATTGCTCTCCATTGCCGATAGGGAAAGGTACAAAGCATGCAGGCAGACCTACCGCACTAATTTCAGCAACTGTCATTGCACCCGAGCGACAAATCACAAAATCAGCTGCTGCGTAGGCCAAGTCCATTCGATCAATGTATGAATAAGGTCGATAAGTATTAGATGGTGAGGCTGGGAAATCGTTTTTCGCCCCAAGAGCATGAATAACCACGACGTTTTCTAACTCCGCGGAGCCTAGGAATTCCGCGACAGCGCTATTGATTCTTTGCGCACCTTGAGAACCACCAAAAACTAAAAGTACTTTTGCCTCAATTGAGATACCAAAGAATTCACGAGCCTTTGATCGCGCTTCCTGACGGTTGAGGTTTTGAATTGAAGCACGCAATGGCAAACCAGTTAGAACGGCACCAGGCAAACTCCCCTTAACTGTTTCAGCAACCGCATCCGCGAATTTGGCACCAACTCGATTTGCCAGACCCGGTCGGGCATTTGCTTCATGAACAATGAATGGCACTCGACCTCGCGCTGCTAGATAGGCCGGTATTGAGACATATCCACCGAAACCGACCACGACATCAGCTTTATTCACTTCTAGGACTCTACGAACATCTCTGACAGCTTGACTAAATCGCACAGGCAAAGTGAATAGGTCAAAATTTATTTTTCGCGGTAAAGGTACCGGCGGGATTAAAGCCAGGTCATATCCCCTGGCTGGAACTAGGGAAACTTCTAGCCCTCTTGAGGTACCTAAGGCGACAATATTGGATTCGGGATTGCGGCGCATTAACTCGTCAGCAAGATTTAATGCTGGCTCGATGTGCCCCGCTGTTCCCCCGCCAGCAAGAACTATGTTCATTTCAACTGCTCTTGATCTAGACGTCCCTGTTGGCGCGCGAACGACAACAGCACTCCAAATGCGATAAGTGTTGGGATGAGAGAGGAACCACCATAACTTACAAGCGGTAGTGGCACTCCTGTGATAGGTAGAGTTCCTAAAACTGCACCTAAGTTGACTAGCATCTGCGTGCTAATCCAAGTTGTGGCCCCAGCTGCAGCAAGGCGAACGAATGGGTCAGTTGCTTGTTGGGCAATGCGAAAGCCAAGTATGCCAACAATTAAGAACAGCACAATTACCGAAAGTGTGCCAAAAATTCCAAGTTCTTCACCTATAACTGCGAAGATAAAATCTGTGTGTGCTTCAGGCAAAGTGCCCCATTTTTCGCGTGAGCCGCCCAGTCCCAGACCAAACCAGCCACCCGAACCTAATGCCTGTTGTCCATGGATTACTTGGAAGCCGGTTCCTCTAGGGTCTGCACTAGGGTCTAGCCAAGACTTAAAGCGATCGAGTCGATAGGGCTGGGCAAAACTTAAAAATGTAATTCCAAGAACTGCGGCCGTGGCCGCCCAAGCAAACCAAATGCGAGGTGCGCCCACAAAGAAGAGCATGGATGCCATCATGGGCATCATGACCATCGCTGTTCCGAGGTCGCCTTCCAACATCACTAACCCCAGAATCAAAGCACACACTGGAACCACCGGCATGACTAAGTGCCTCTGGTAATTTAGATACTCATATTTTCTTGCTAGTTGATCTGCGCACCAAATTACAATTGCTAATTTGGCTAATTCAGAAGGTTGCACTCTAATTAGCGGGCCGAATTCAATCCAGTTTTTCTGACCGTTGACTGACGTGCCAATGATTAAGACTAAAACGAGAGCGACAATTGATATGAGCAACAATATTCGAGCAAACTTGCGAATAGACGAAACTTTAAATCTAGAGACAGCAGTCATTAGTCCCCAGCCGACAAGTGCAAAGAATATTTGACGGACGGCAAGTGTCCAAGTGTTTCCATTCCGCTCGTAGGAGAACATACTCGATGCCGAATAAACCATAACCAAGCCAAGGCTCAGCAATAACCCAGTCGCGCTGCGCAGGAAAATGTAATTTGCCATCGGATGATGAAGGCGTTCCTGAATGCTCATAGATTCCTTCGTCTGAGAACCATCGATCTGAGTCATCACGCCTCCAACATTTCTACGGCAGAAACAAAAGCATCCCCACGCTGGGAGTAATCACGGAACATGTCCCAAGATGCACACCCTGGTGCTAAGAGAACAGTGTCGCCGACCTGGGCTAATTCTTGAGCTCTGATTACAACTGTTTGCATGACATCAATGTGCACACTTTCGAATCTGTGTACTGGGACATTTGGCGCAAATTTCGCCAATGCTTGGGCGATTATTTCTTGATCTGCACCAAGCAACACAACAGCACGCAATCTATGCGCTGTATCTTGAACTAGTTCATCGAAGTCTTGGCCTTTGGCTAAGCCACCGGCAATCCAGACAACTGAGTTGTAGGCATTAAGTGAAGTCTGGGCAGCGTGCGTATTTGTTGCCTTGGAATCATCGATGTAATCGACTCCATTGATGAAGGCAACATGCGCGATGCGATGTGGGGCTGGCTGCCACGCCCGCAAACCATCTCTGATGTGACGAGGCTCAACTCCCATGGCTCGGGCAAGTGCGCTGGCTGCCAGCGCATTGGAAATGTTGTGTTGAGCAGGAATCTTTAGATCGTCAATGGATGCCAGCTCCAGTGCTGAATCTTTGCGAGAATCCAAAAATGCGCGATCAACTAGGAACTCATCAACTACACCAACCATGGAAATGTCAGGAATCCCCAGGCTAAAACCAATGGCTCGACATCCCTCAACCACCTCGGCTTCTTCGACCATTTCTATCGTGGCTGAATCTGCAACATTAAATATGGCAGCGACTTGAGTGTTTCTATAAATCCTTGCTTTCGCATCACGGTACGAATCGAATGAGCCAAAAAGGTCAATGTGATCTGGAGCCAGATTCAAACATACAGATGCCAATGGTGACATTGAATATACAAATGGGAGTTGCGGTGCACCGACTTCTACGGCAATTGCATCCCAAGGGCGAGGATCCATCATGACTTCAACAAGTGACCGTCCGATGTTTCCAGCGGCAACAGCCCGCAGACCAGCGGCTTGCAAAATTGCTTCGAGCATCAAAGTGGCAGTGGTCTTGCCATTAGTTCCAGTGATGACCAACCATGGAGCCAAGTGCTCTGGATCGCGTAAGCGCCAAGCTAACTCCAATTCACCCCAGACTGGAATGCCGGCTTCTTGCGCAGCCAAGATTATCGGCGCTAGTGGTGAAACTCCGGGCGAGACAATGAGTACATCAATGCCTGCAGGCAAAGTTGTGTCATCTCCAAAAGCCACATCTGCGCCGAGTATCTCCAGGATTGTTGCTCGTTCTTTTTGCTTTTGGCCTTCATTGGCATCTCGCACCATCACTTTGGCATCAAGATGCAGTAGGGCATCTGCCGCAGCGAAACCTGCGACACCAAGTCCTAAGATGCACGCACGAACTTGACTCCAGTTTGAGTCTCTTTTGAAATCGGTTAAGTCAAGTATTGTCATTGCATTTCACGCCTACTGGCGAACCCACTCAGCGTAGAACAGTGCCATGCCAAGACCAACAAACATGCCCTGAAGAATCCAAAAACGCACCACAATTAAGATCTCTGGCCAGCCGACCATCTCAAAATGATGATGTAGCGGAGCCATCCGTAAAACTCGGCGTCCCGTTAATTTAAATGATCCAACTTGGGCGATAACGGACAAAGTGATGAGTAGGAAAAGCCCGCCAAGAATCCCAAGGAGTAACTCAGTGCGAGTCATGATTGCTAAAGCGGCAATCGCGCCACCCAAACCAAGCGATCCAGTGTCTCCCATGAAAATTCGAGCGGGGCTGGCATTCCACCAGAGGAAACCAAAACAAGCACCAGCACAAGCAGCGGCAAAGACCGCCAAATCAAGTGGATCGCGAACTGTGTAACACCGTGGCACAACAGCAAAGGCACAGTTCTGACCGTACTGCCAAACAGAAATTACGGTGTAGGCAGCAAAAGTCATTACTGCGGCACCCGTAGCTAAGCCGTCAAGACCATCCGTTAAATTCACGCCATTTGTTATTCCAGTTACTAAAAACCAAACCCAAAGCATCAACACTGCCGTCGGAACAACCCACGGCAAATCACGTACATACGAGAT
Organism: uncultured Actinomycetes bacterium; assembly: GCA_903907835.1. Taxonomy (GTDB): domain Bacteria; phylum Actinomycetota; class Actinomycetes; order S36-B12; family UBA5976; genus UBA5976. The sequence continues at coordinate 10,498 of CAIVPQ010000118.1, read as the reverse complement.
GGCATTGGACATGGGCAGTCGCCCGCCTTCATCCGGAAATTGCAAGGCAAGGTAACCAAAACTCAAAGCTGCGGTTGCTTGACCGAGGAGTTTTGTTCGAGCCCTAATTCCGGTGCTGCGCTGTTTAAAGATTTTTAGATAATCATCAGCAACGCCGACAAGTCCCAAGGCAACCATCAAGTAAATGGCAAGCAATCCTGAAGCCGTTGGTGCTTGCCACATGATGAGATGCGTCAGTAGGTAGCCACCTGTAACAGCTGCGATTATTGCCAATCCACCCATTGATGGTGTTCCACGCTTTGATCCATGCTCTGGATAAAAAAATCCGTCGGCTGACTCGCGGATTGCTTGGGCGTGACCGTTTCGGCTCAATATCCGAATGAGAAGCGGGGTGAGCGTTAGGGAAAGAAGTGCTGCGATAACACCGGCAAGCACAACTAACTTCATTTGTGGCTCCCCTTCTGCGTCCAATTAGCAATTAGTTGCTCTTGGACTGCCTGCGCTAGCAATTCGAAACCCGCAGAGCGCGAGGCTTTGAAAAGGATCGTGTCCCCAATTTCAACCCTGTCAATAATGTAGTCGCACGCTTGGGAAAAATCGGGAAACCACACCGACTCACCATCCCAAGAACCTTCTTGATTCGCAGCCAGGAACATAGTTCTGGCTCCTTGGCCAACAGTCACAAGCTGCGAGATATTAAGCCGCACAATAAGTCGGCCAACTCGATCGTGCTCCTCTAAAGCGTCTGGGCCAAGTTCTGCCATCTCACCAAGTACCGCCCAAGTGCGACCATTTGGTGCCAAACCCGCCAAAGTTTTAAGGGCTGCCGCCATTGATTCTGGATTTGCGTTGTATGCGTCGTTGATGAGAGTCACGCCTAAATCAAGGCGTTCCACTTGCATCCGCCACTTACTCTTCTGGATGAGATTTTCCAAAGCATCCGCAATTTGGTGAAGTGACAAACCAGCATCTATCGCCACAGCGGATGCAGAAAGTGCATTACTAACATTGTGTTCGCCCAAGAGTGGTAATTGCACCGCAATTTTCTCATCTCGGTAACACAACGTGAATGAAACTTCGCCTCGCTCATTGGTTGAAATATTTTGTCCCTGAACGTCACTTTTAGCACTTAGTCCATAAGTCAAAACACGTGATGAGACATTGGCTGCCATCGCAATCACATTTGGATCATCTGCGTTAAGGACAGCAAGGCCTTCTTTCGGCAAAGACCGAGGCAATTCAGACTTCGCCTGTGCGATTTCTTGCACCGAACCAACTTCACCAACATGGGCATGACCCACATTGGTTACAACTCCAATTGTCGGCTTGGCAATGTCACACAGATACTCGATATGGCCGATGCCACGCATTCCCATTTCAGCCACAATGAAGTCACTATCGATTGGGGCAGTCAAGATTGTTAAAGGCAGACCCAACTCGTTGTTAGGCGAGCCCGCAGGTGCGTGAACTTTCCCTGCTGTACTGAGAACCTGTCCGATCATGTCTTTCGTAGTTGTCTTACCCGACGACCCAGTGACTCCAATTACTTGCGCGTTAAGCAGAGTTCTTTCAAAAGCGGCTAAGCGTCCAAGAGCGATAATGACTCCGTCAAGTTCTTCAGTGCCCATCGGAACAACCACACAAGGCTCTTGACTTTGTTTTGTGACAAGACTTGCTACTGCACCACTGACCATTGCTTGAGAGATGTGTTCATGTCCGTCAGTTTTTTCGCCCACAATCGCACAAAAGAGCGCGCTTTGACTCACCTGTCTTGAGTCCGTAGAAACGCTGGTGACTTTGGTGCCGGGGTCGCCATACACTTCGCCACCGACGGCTTTAGCGACTTGTTCGAGTGTCATCTCATGCATTTTTTGACTCCTGCAGGATTACATCACGATCATCAAATGGGTAAACAATTCCTGAGATCTCTTGCCCTTGCTCATGACCCTTGCCCAGAGCAATTACAAAGTCATCCTTTACAGACATAGCCAGAGCACTCCTAATTGCCAAACGTCGATCTGCAATTTCTTCGGTGTTGTTTGAATTAGTTGCGGACAAAACCTGTTTACGGATTTCATCAGCAGATTCGGATCGTGGATTGTCGTCTGTCACTATCAAGACATCGCTTAAGCCTGAGCCAATCTTGCCCATCTGCGAACGCTTTGATTTATCTCGATCACCACCACAACCCAGGATGGTAATCATTCTTCCCTTGCAGCTTTGGCGCAATTCTGTGAGTACTTTCTCTACCGCATCAGGAGTATGTGCGTAATCAACAATGCCAACGGCGCCATTAGACAATTCCAGCATCTCCAAGCGACCAGGCACCTGTGCCAAAGTCGACAGATGGGACAACGCTGAGTTGAGGGAGACTCCCATTCTGGTTGCCACTGCGAGGGCCTGAACCGCATTGACCACATTGAATCTGCCCAGACGATTTAGTGAACCAACGAATTCTTGTTGCTCAATCTGCAACTTAAAATCAGTGTGTGTCGCCTTTGGGTTAATTTGAGAGATCAAAATGTCGGGTGTCCCATTTTGACTAACTGTTTGCACATCGATCTGCAAACCCGCCGCCAATTTTTGTCCCCATTCATCATCGGTGCAGATTATTGCGAATTTACTTTTGTCTCTAGAAAATAACTTTGTCTTAGCTGTGAAATAGGAATCCATATCTTGGTGAAAGTCGAGATGGTCTTGCGACAAGTTTGTGAAAACAGCCACATCAAAAGTCAATCCCTCGACCCGCATCAATTCCAGCGCATGACTAGAAACTTCCATGACAACTACTTCAATGTCACGGTCTACCATCTTTGCTAACAGTGCATAAAGGTCAGTTGATTCCGGAGTTGTTCGCACACTTTGAATCAACTCATCATCTACAAAAGTGCCCAATGTGCCAATCAAACCCACTCGGTGTCCAGCACTAGTGAGAATATCCTTAATCATGTGCGTAACTGTGGTCTTACCGTTAGTACCCGTTACTCCAATAATCTTTAGTTTTGCCTCTGGGTGACCAAAAACAATTGAGGAAGCCTGTGCCATCTGGCGCCGTGGGTCAGTGAAGCACATCGTTGGGGTTTCTTTGTCGCTGACCGAATCGATTCCAATCTGATCACTTGCAATGGCCACTGCCCCGAGCGATAGTGCTTGCCCGATAAATTCAATGCCATGTTTGGCAATTCCAGGAATTGCCACGAATAAATCTCCGGGCCTAACCTTTGATGAATCGTGTGTGATTCCAGTAATTTCAACATCGCCAAATACCGTGCAGCCGATTTCTCGCCCGAGCGCACTAAGCATAACTCCATGCGCTGGTAGGCGTTTATCCATCTCGATTACCACGTTACAGGCAGAGTTGGACGCTTTGAAGCTGACGGTGGGATTTTAAAGTGCGCCAATGCATATTCGGTAACTTGCTTGAATACAGGAGCTGACACGATTGCACCATAGTGACCATTAACAGGGTTTTGCATGATAACTGAAACGACTAATTCAGGTTTATCCGCTGGAGCGATACCAACAAATGAGGCGGTGTATCCGCTGTAACCACCGGATGAAGTGTACTTATTTGCAGTTCCTGTTTTACCAGCAATGCGGTAGCCCGGGATTTGCGCCCCAGGTGCAGTGCCATTCGCAGATACAACACTTTCCAACATTGTGCGCACAGTTTTAGCGGTTTTAGCGCTCACCACCCGAACTCCCGGAACGCGTTCATTTTCGATGAAGTTTCCTTGGTCATCGGTGTATCCGGCTACCAAACGTGGCTCGAGACGAACTCCATTGTTGGCGATAGTGGCGTAAACCGAGGCCACCTGCAATGCGGTGACACTCAAACCCTGACCAAAGGCTAAAGTCGGGAAAGTTGTTCCGGACCAGGTGCCGTCACCAGGTCTAGGCAAACTTCCAGAAGATTCACCAGGAAAATTCAGTCCTGTTGGCTCACCTACGCCGAATTTCTGCAAATAGGTCAGAAACTTATCTTGACCGATTTTTTCTGAGGCCATGATTGAACCGATATTGCTGGATTTCGCTAGTACCCCATTGAGCGTAAGGCGCAGTGTTCCGTGAGGATCATGATCGTGGAAAGTTGTTCCACCGCGAGGAATTCCTGATGGAATAATCATCTTGCTCTTTGGATTTAGTGCACCCTCTTCAATAACGGCGGCCATAGTCATAATCTTGCTTGTTGAACCAGGTTCAAAAGTTTCCGTTACTGCACGATTTTGTTTTGCTAAATCATTGGATTTGAATGGCTTGTTTGGATTAAATGTTGGATAAGTTGCCATAGCCAAAATATTTCCAGTTGCTGGATCCATAACTACAACATTTCCCGACTTAGCACCGGCCTTTTTTGCCTCACGCGCCAACGCACGCTCTGCCATGCCCTGCAAATCAGCATCAATCGTTAGTCGTACCGAAAGTCCATCTTTTGAAGCGACTGTTTGTTTTTCGCTGGTTGGAATTTCACGGCCCTTGACTTGCTCGACTGTAGATTTTCCATCTATTCCGGTCAGGCGTTTGTCCAAGTATTCTTCTAAGCCACCGAGTCCGCGACCCTCATCGCCGACATAACCCAGGATGCTTGCGGCTAGAGAACCTGAAGGATAAACGCGAGTAGTTGCTGGATCACTAAATATCCCAGCGATTCCCAAATCAGAAATCTTTCTCCACGTGGCCATTGGCACGCGTTTGGCTACATACGCATACTGTCGATCGCCAGTAAGACTAGCTACCAATTGCTTTTTGGGAATCTTTAGATACCTGAGCAAAAGATTGGCTGTTACTTCCGGGCGTTTAATCTTGGTTTGATCGGCCGTAATGTGCCTAGATTTCATCGAAGAAGCTAAAACAACGCCATTAATGTCAGTAAATGAGCCTCTTAAAGCCGGCAAATTTCGTGTTTCAATTCTCGAATTCTGAGCAGCAAGGGCATTTGATGGTCCTTTAATCAATTGCAAATCAATGAGTCTGGCTGAGTAAAAGGTCATAATCGCCAGGAATGCCAAACTCACACAGCCAAGTCGACGCTTTGGATTCGCCAAGGTTACGGTCTTGGGTAAATGCGGTGCATAATTTGTTGAATTAGCTGCATTTTGGTTTGGGTGCGACTGACCCCCGCCTGGTGTCGCGTTATTCATCAGTTTCCTTGAGTTGCTGCGGCGACTGGAGTTCCTAAGATCTTACGGTCTGACAGGCGCAAGAACGCTGGAGAACCAGCGGGAACCATACCCATGCGATACGCGGCTTTAACAAGATTTTCAGTCGACTCCCCAGCACTAACTGCACGTTCAAGACTTTGTTGTTGAGAATTCATCTGAGATAGTTCCTGCTGAAGAGCGTGCTTCTCATATGATGCTTGAGCCGCCGCGGTGTTAACTGCAAGCAAGATCAACATTCCAACAATGACAAAGCCAAGCACAACAAATGTGAAAGTTTTCTTACTAGCTCTTCCTTGCGGGATTGAAACAGGAATAGCTTGCGCGATTGGGGCAACGATCGGCGAAGCTAGACTCTTCGCCCGCTTGATGTTTTTCTTGGTACTGGCAATCCGAGTAGCTCGTGGAGCTCTGACTAACATCGCACTCATGCTGCAGCCCTCTGTCCAGCACGCAATCGCACAGATGCAGCTCGAGAGTTTTCAACTATCTCTTCTTCGCTGGCAGATTCTGAACCGCGCACCAATAACTGCAACATTGGTCGATCTGTTTCAGGTACAAATGGCATGTCCACCGGAGTCTTTGATGCTGATGCCTCACGAAAAACAGATTTAACAATTTTGTCTTCAAGTGACTGATAGGAAAGAACGACAATTCGACCGCCAATGGCCAAGTGCGCTAATGCCATCGGTATTGCTCGCTCTAAAACTGATAACTCGTCGTTGACTTCAATGCGTAGCGCTTGGAAGGTTCTCTTCGCTGGATTTCCACCAGTGCGACGTGTCGCTGCCGGAATTGCATCGCGGACTACATCAACAAGGCGCTCGCTCGTTGTAAATGGAGCTATCTCACGTTCGCGCACAATTGCTTTGGCAACTCTTCCAGCGAAACGTTCTTCGCCATAGACACGCAAAACCCGTGCAAGTTCTGCAACTGAATAATTGTTGACGACATCAGCGGCGCTTTTACCGACTTCATTGTTCATGCGCATGTCTAGTGGGGCAGATTGTGAATAAGAAAATCCGCGCTCAACTTTGTCTAATTGCATTGAAGAAACTCCAAGGTCAAAAAGGATTCCTTGCACACTCTCAATGCCGCGCTGGGCCAAAACCTCATCTATTTGGTCATAAACGGCCAGTACAAAATCCACTCTTGGGGCAAAACGCGCTAGTCGCTTGCGCGCCATTTCGAGTGCCTCTGGATCACGATCAAAACCGAGAACCCGAATATTTGGAAATTCCTCAAGTGCCGCCTCAGTGTGTCCGCCCATACCCAAAGTGGCATCAATCAAGATTGCGCCTTCTGCCTGTAATGCTGGGGCCAAAATGTCTAAGCAACGGCTTCGCAGGACCGGGATGTGTGAATACTCAGTCATCACATTCCCAATCTGGCAATGACAGCCTCAAGTCCTCGGCCGTTGGTGAGCCTGGCACCGGGGAAGGTGTGACAGGTTCGACACAACGGCCGAAGGCCAAAGGTGTCATTACTTGGTGTTAGTTCGAAACTCGAGGATAAAGAGGCAATTGCTCCAATTAGTTGCTTCATCAGGGCATCACGACATCTTCATCAAGAGTGGCAAAGCCTGGTTCTTGAACACTTAGATACTGAGTCCAAGCCAGTTGATCCCAGATCTCGATTCGAGTGTCTGCACCAACAACAACGAGCTCTCGATCAAGCCCAGCCCATTGGCGAAGTGGCACTGGGATTGTGACGCGCCCCTGCTTATCAGCAGTGTCATCAAAGGCAGAAGAGAAAAATACTCGAGTGTAAGCGCGTACTTTTTCATTATTTTGTGACCGCTGACGTAAAGACTCGGCATGAACTGCAAATTGATCATGCGGCCAAATAATGATGCAACGCTCCTGACCCTTGGTCATAACTAGGCCAGTAGTAAGTAATTCACGGAATTTGGCAGGCAGAATAAGCCGACCTTTTTCATCCAATTTGGGATTATGTGTACCTAAAAACATGGTTCACACCCCTGAATAAATCGGTGGTGACCCTTCCCCAGGTCACCTCGTAGAACCAACTTACTCCATTTCACTCCACTGTCAAGCATTATTACCCAAATATTTCCCCGTGTGTCACATAAATTTATCAAAAAGTCACCAAAACATGAGAAAAATTAGGTGGTTGAAAATGGAGGGTTTTTAGAGGTTTTTGTGTTGAAGCGCTTGAATTAATCAACCTGTTAAAGAATCGCCCCAATATCGGTGTGCTTAAGGCTTACTTACCGAACGGGTTAATGCTTTATTACCAAACCGGTTGGTTGCGTGCACATTATGTTGCGATCTCTTTTGATGCCATCTGGGCTTGAGACAAATTGAACAATTGCTGGGGTACGGTTTCCAAAGGAAATTTCCTGACAAGCTGCCTTTGCTGCCTTTACCCCTGCTTCAGTTGAGGAATAGGGGCCCAAAGCGAGCCAAGTTGGGAAATTCACCTGAGCATCAAAGGTAATCCGAAACCAATGAACTGGTGGGGCGTAAACGCCAATTGGATATCCGGCTTTAGTCAAAACATTTATCGCTGCTTGTAATACCCCAACCGCGCGCTCATTACTTCCCCAAGTGTTTCCCGATTCGACATCAAGCCAAACTGGTGTGCCATCAGGGACACCGTGGGAGTTGAGACGCTTGACTGTGTCTAGGGCGATTCTTACCCCCTGCTGTGTTGGGGTATTTCGACCTGGGTCTGAAGTGTTGATGTAGACAGCCACTCCAGGATATGACTTAGCCCAATCCCATTGTGATTTAAAGCAAGGATTTTCGGTGAATGGTCGACCGTAGTTAAGCCCAACGATGACAAAACCGACTTTGCCAGTTGGCAGACTATTGCCGCATTGTGGAAAGGAAACATCGTAACCACTGTTATCTAGAGAGCCTTGCCAGTTAGGAATCTTTGGTTGCGTGGCAGTTAACTTCGGGCCAAAAGTAAATTCTGGACCATCTTGGGATTTTTTTGGTTCCGATGATTTCACCATGGCGAAGACAGCAATTGTCACGATACTTATTGTGGCGAGCGAAAATAGTGTGCTGAATAATTTTTTCACTGGTACCTAGACTCGTTTGAAAACAAGAAGATTATTACTGATTTTCTTGTCGCCTATCCCAGCGCTGTTCAAATCCTTGAATAAACCCCTGGGGGCTTTTTGGCTCGGTAGGTCCCGAGCTTTGAATATTCTTTAACCCAGTAACGCCGGCAGAAAATCCTAGGTAAAGCGCGATAACTATTGCGACAAAACCCAAGATTCCTAGAAGCGGGACATTCATAACTACTGATGCGATTAAGGCAGCTACGCCAGCGACAGCAACCAAGACTGAAGGGCCAAGGTTTGCGGAGGCCTTAGGCATGCGCACTGAACCTCGCAATGCTGAGGCAAACTTTGGGTCTTCCGAGGCAAGCGCTCGCTCCATTTGATCTAGCAATTTTTGCTCGCGATCTGATAGTGACATCTTCTGCGCCCTTTCTTTGACTTTTAGACAAATCTTAAAAATCCGCCTCGTTGGCTCAAGTCTTGCACTTGTGCCAACTTTGTTCCACTTCAACCATACGACGAGGAGATGTGATTTGGGTAGGAACTCAGTATTCCCTTTCAGGACGGATAAGTCGAGCAGGCCCCACTTTGAAATCCCCAAATTTTTCAGCCACTTTATCCATTACCTGCTCAGCCTCACGCCAGCCTGAAATCCTTTCAGAAAAGGACATTTGGTAGGCACCATCTTGGCTTGAAACCAATCCAGTAGCCCGAACTCCAACTAAACGAACCCGGGCCCTAGCTAAATGTAGGCCCTCAAATAGTTGTTTAGTCACAGCATATATTTCGTTTCCGACATCTGTTGATGAACTTAATGATTTACTGCGGGTTATTGTCGTGAAGTCGGCAAATCGTACTTTGATTGTGATTGTTTTGGCCAAGAAGTCACCTGCCCGCAGGCGTCTAGCCACTTTGTCACTTAGCTCATGTATCTGGGCAAGAATTATTTGTGCGTCATCAATGTCGATATCAAAAGTCCGCTCAGCGCCGATTGATTTTTCTGCTTGATTTGGGGTAACTCGCCGCAAGTCATGACCATTGGCCAAATTCCTTAAATGTTCGCCAGCGGCTTGACCGACGACTCTTTGGAGAGTTTTTAATGGAGTGTTAGCAATGTCCCCTACGGTTTTTAAACCAAGCCGAGAAAGTTGTTCAGCGCTTTTTTGGCCAACTCCCCAAAGCGAACTCAAAGGCAAAGGGTGTAAGAATTCAATAACTTGATCATGAGGAACAACATGGAGGCCATCTGGTTTGGCATAGTTGGTGGCAAGTTTGGCAACAAACATTGTTGATGCTACCCCAACCGAGCAGGTTATCCCCTGCTGCGCCAAAACACGTTCGCGGATTAGCTCACCTACTTGGGTGGGCCTGCCGATTAACTTTCGCGCACCTGCCACATCTAGAAAGGCCTCATCCAAAGAAAGCGGTTGTACCAGCGGAGTAAATGATTCAAATATTGTCATTACCGCTTGTGATGTTTGAGCGTACAAATGCATTTGTGGCTCAACCACGATGGCATTCGGGGCAAGTCGCATCGCTTGTGACATTGACATGGCTGCATGTACACCTAACGCACGAGCAGGGTAGGTCGCTGACAAAACAACACTGCGACTGCCAGGGAAACCGACGATAACTTGTTTGTCACGCAACTTGGGATTCTCTCGTACTTCTACAGATGCGTAGAAGGCATCCATATCAACATGCAATATGTTGCAACCATCGTCATTACCTCGACCTGGGTTTTTAATCGCATCTGGGTTAAAAGGGGTTCGGCTCATGGTTTTACCCTGGTGCTGGAGTTAGCAGCCATGTTCATCGACACTGGCTTAACATCCGCATAGGGCGATTGCCGGAATCCACTAGCATGCTCCCAAATTTGTGTTGCTACGGGCGATTTAGAAACATCGTACGGCTCATTGGCTAACAAGTCTCTGACCGCAACAATCCCGCCTTGGCGCCAATGTTGGTAAACAGTGGAAAGCTCCCAACAGCCATTGGCCACGATGGAAATACCCTTGGGGCCAGTGCGCCTGATCTGACCGCGCACTAACAATAACCAAGAGCCAAAAAGTGTGGTGGCATAAGAATCTTGCGCCGACTCAAAGAATGTGACGTCAACTGGGCCAGTTGAGTCATCTAAAGTCACAAAAGCCACTCGTTTACCAGAACGGATTGGTGGAGTCTGAGTGGACACTTTCACTCCAGCAACCAGCACCTGCGATTGTGAACGAAGATTTAACAACTCTGTCGATGGAGTGACACCTAACTCGCTGAGCATTGCATGATAAAAACTAACTACATG
>CAIVPQ010000117.1 GCA_903907835.1 uncultured Actinomycetes bacterium | reverse complement strand
TTTTGCAACCAGCCTGCTAGCAGTAGCCCACTAGGAACTCGCGCTTGCACGAATACCGTAGCCGATGTGACTCTGCCCACTGGTTGGTCCAGTGCAGCCGCCAAGATTGAACGCCAAGGAGTAGTGCGAGTCCATGCAATGTCTGTGTCGCCAGGAGCGTAGTTGGCAAGACGCACGCCAAGTTGCTCAACGTAAGAAGAGCTGGCATTTGTATCTGTGATTCTTCTCTGTGCATGGATGCCGATGGGGTCGAGCGATGGGTTCTCCGGTGAATCACCAGGCCACCAGGCAACCACTGGAGTGTCAGGTAGAAGTAGTGGAATCGCCACTGAGCCTGCGTGTTTTGATACTGGACCGTGTAGTCGGCAGATGATGATTTCGCCAGGTCCTTCATCGCCACCAACTGCTATTTGAACATCTAAGCGAGCCTCTTCGCGACCCGGTCGGGCAATCAGCGCGATGATCCGCATCGGGTGTTCACGGGCGGCAAGGCTGGCTGCGGCAAGCGCATCAGCTTGGTGTAGCTCATCAGTTATGACTATCAGAGTTAGCACCATGCTGACAGCAGGGCTACCCATACGTGCGCGTTCGCCCTCGATTGCTGCAGTAACCGAACTTGCCTGAGTGTTTTCTAGCACGATCATGGTCGACGCCACATCCGTCCATCGCGAGCCAACATGTCAATTGCACTTTGTGGACCCCAGCCGCCACTGTCGTATTGCTCTGGCTGACCTTTTTGCGCCCACTTATTCAGGATGGGGTCCAAAATATTCCATTGCAGTTCGATTTCCTCGTGGCGAGGGAAAAGGGGAGGATCGCCAAGTAATACATCCAGAATCAGACGTTCGTAGGCCTCGGGGCTATCTTCAGTGAAAGCCGCTCCATAGGCAAAGTCCATATTCACATCGCGAACTTCAAGAGCAGTTCCGGGCACCTTGGAACCAAAGCGAACCGTTAGACCTTCATCCGGCTGGATTCTGAAGACGACTGCGTTGTTGCTGAGTTCCTTCGTTGCAGTTGCGCTAAAGGGTAGGTGTGGGGCGCGTTTGAATACAACAGCTACCTCAGTTACGCGTCGACCTAAGCGTTTTCCTGCCCGTAGATAAAACGGAACCCCGGCCCAACGTCGGTTATCAATGTCGACCCTAATCGCAGCATAGGTTTCTGTCGTGGAAGCAGGATCAATTCCATCTTCTTGTAAGTAACCCTTGACCTCCACGCCACCTTGCCAACCTGGCGCATATTGACCTCGTGCAGAATGTTTTTCGATGTCACGAGGTAAAACAACCGCACGCAAAACCTTTTCCTTTTCTAATCTAACTGAATCGGCTTGAAAAGATGTTGGTTCTTCCATTGCGGTAAGTGCTAGCAATTGCAGAAGGTGATTTTGGATTACATCTCGGGCAGCACCGATGCCATCGTAATAACCGGCACGACCGCCGATGCCAATGTCCTCAGCCATAGTGATTTGCACATGATCCACAAAATTTGAATTCCAGATTGGCTCATAAAGGCTGTTTGCAAAGCGTATGGCCAACATGTTCTGAACAGTCTCTTTACCAAGATAATGATCAATTCTGAAAACTGAACCGCTTGGAAAAACTTCACCAACTACGCGATTTAGTTCCTGAGCACTTGCTAGGTCATGACCAAATGGCTTTTCAATAACGACTCGTCGCCAAGCATCTGCGTCAGATTCGGCCAATCCTGAGCGCTTCAATTGTTGAATCACCGTAGGGAAAAGGCCTGGTGGAATTGATAAATAGAAAGCATGGTTTCCACGCGTACCACGCGTGACATCCAACTCTTCGACAACTTTCTTGAGAGTGTCGTAAGAC
>CAIVPQ010000116.1 GCA_903907835.1 uncultured Actinomycetes bacterium | reverse complement strand
CAATATTCCCCACTGCTGCCTCCCGTAGGAGTCTGGGCCGTGTCTCAGTCCCAGTGTGACCGGTCGCCCTCTCAGGCCGGTTACCCGTCGTAGCCTTGGTGAGCCGTTACCTCACCAACAAGCTGATAGGCCGCGAGCCCCTCCCTAACCGAAAAACTTTCCACCCCAGAAGATGTCATCCAGGGTCATATCCGGTATTAGCACTCCTTTCGAAGCGTTATCCCAGAGTTAGGGGCAGGTTGCTCACGTGTTACTCACCCGTTCGCCACTAATCACCGGAGCAAGCTCCGGGTCATCGTTCGACTTGCATGTGTTAAGCACGCCGCCAGCGTTCGTCCTGAGCCAGGATCAAACTCTCCGTTAATGTCTTTGTTCCTACCACTATGGCAGGCACACTCTGGAGAGAGTGTCACTGGCAATAGACAAATAAGCTGATCTGCTTATGTTGTTCATTACCAAAGGAATTACCGAGTGGGTTACCGAAGTATCCCACCACGGGGTTTTTGGTATTGACTTGTGGCACGCTGTTGAGTTCTCAAGGTACGAATGCGCATGAATTCTAACCAGTTTCGCTGGCTCGTTTTCAGGGCAGGTTCTCTAACCTAGTCTTTTTCACGGGCGGGGTCAAATCCGCCACGCTGACTAGTTTCTCTCAATTCACTAATTGCTTAGCTAACTTTCGAGACGCTATTTGAAGAGCTAGTTAGATCTTTCTGTTGTCTTGCTTGGGATAAGTTACGCGAATGTGACACAAAGGTCAAATCGAGAATACAAAGACATTTCGGACCACTGCTTCAAGTAGCCGTATCGGTCTAAATCTTGGCGTTATTTGGCGAGTTTTATTCCGCCAAATGTGCGCTTCCCACGACGCAAAATTAACCATTGATCATGCAGGAAATCTTCACGAGAAACAACATGATCTTCACTTGTAATCTTGACGTTGTTTATCGAAACGCCACCCTCGTTTATTGCTCGACGTCCAGCAGAATTACTCGCTACTAATTCGCAAGCGACCAGCAACTCGGCAACACTTGGCAGCGCGCCATCAACAACAGCGACTTGTGCATTTGGTGCCTCGGAAAGCGCAGAGTCCAATGTCTGTAGGTCTAATTCACGCAACTCGCCTTGGCCAAATAACGCAGCAGCAGCAGCCTTTGCTTGCTCTGCTTGGCGTTCTCCATGCACAAGCGCTGTTACATCATGAGCCAGTGCACGTTGAGCCATCCGAGCAAATGGTCGCTCATTGGTTTCAATTAGCAACGCGTCAATCTCTTCCTGAGTCTTGAAAGTAAACGTGCGTAATAGCTGGTCTGTGTCTCGATCATCAGCGTTAATCCAGAACTGGTAGAACGCATATGGCGAGGTCAATTCTGGGTCTAACCAAATGGTTCCGGATTCTGTTTTGCCGAACTTTGTGCCATCCGATTTGGTGACTAGCGGAGTCGTTAATCCGTTGACTGATGCGCTCTCAACTCGACGCACTAAATCAGTGCCGGCGGTGATGTTTCCCCATTGATCTGAACCACCAGTTTGGAGTGTGCAATTGTGTCTGCGGTAGAGCTCGAGGAAGTCTAAGGATTGCAAAATCTGGTAGCTAAATTCGGTGTACGAAATACCTGCACCATTAAGGCGAGCAGATACTGATTCTTTGTCCAACATGCGGTTAACGCTGAAGTGCTTTCCGATATCCCGCAGGTAGGTTAAAACGTCCATAGCCTGGGTCCATTCGTAATTATTGGACATAATTGCTGCGTTTTTCCCCGAAAAGTCAAAGAATGGCTCTAATTGACCCCGGATTCGCCCAACCCAACTCTCAACGGTTTCTGCGGTGTTCAAGGTTCGCTCGGCATTCTTGCCGCTGGGGTCGCCAATTAAGCCAGTTGCACCGCCAACAAGGGCAATCGGTGTGTGACCTGCCTGCTGAAATCTGGCCATGGTCAAAATCTGAGCCAGATTACCCATATGCAAACTTGGCGCTGTTGGATCAAAGCCGCAGTAAGCAGTCAAAGGTCCCTTAGCCAGTTCGTCAGGAAGTTCAGGGGTGTACTGCGCAATAAGGTTGCGCCAAGTCAGTTCGCTCAGGATGTCATTCACGTGTCTATCTTTGCCGATTTTGGGCAAAGTTCCCAACACATTAAGCGCGCACATTTTTTCCTTGACAAAGGTTTCGCAAACCGAGCATAAATAAGTTCGATAGCAACTACGACAAGCGAGTAATTCTTAAAGGGTTTTCGTGGTTGAATTAAGTATGGCTACATCAAATGAATCAGATCCGACAAAGGCAGCATTCTTAGCTGCACTTAAGAAGAAGAATTCAAAAGAAGGTGGCAAGCCAAGCGACCGCACAGAGAGTGTTAACACTCCGTCAAAGTCTGCCGGCCCAGGTTCGAGTCGTCGCAACTACCAACGCCGAAGCGGTAGCGCGTAACCAAATAAGGCGCTTGCCTAAAAATCAAACGAACACTTTTTTAATTTCAAAACTGAAATTAAACATTATGTGGCGTGACTTTAGCCCAATCTTCAAGTTGCTCTAGACGCACCTTCGCATTAGCAAGCTGTGCTCGCACAGAGGCAGGCGCTGTGCCGTTAATAGTTGAACGAGCATCGAGAGAACCCTGAACTGTTAGAACCTCGCGTACAGCCGGTGTGAGGCTTGGATGAATCTCTGCGAATTGTTGATCAGTGAGTTCTTCTAAGTCCGTACCTTGTGCTTCAGCGGCCCGCACACAGGCTCCGGCAATCTCATGCGCCTCTCTAAACGGCACGCCTTGCTTAACTACCCATTCAGCAATGTCAGTTGCAAGAGCAAAACCTTCAGGAGCGCTCTTTAACATTTTGTCCACGTCAAATTTCAAAGTTGAAACAGTGCCCGCCATCGCTGGCAAAACAAGAAGCAAAGTTTCAATTGCATCGATTGAACTTTCTTTGTCTTCTTGTAAGTCTCTGTTGTAGGCAAATGGGAGTCCCTTGAGGACCGTAAGCATCGCAGTCACATGGCCAATCAAGCGACCAGATTTTCCACGAGCAAGTTCTGCTACATCAGGGTTTTTCTTTTGCGGCATGATCGAGGAACCAGTTGACCAAGCATCATCCAAAGTTGCCCAACCAAATTCACGCGAAGACCATAAGCAAATCTCTTCGCCCAGTCTGGATAAGTGCACTCCAACCAAAGCCGTGATGAATAGGAACTCGGCCACAAAGTCACGATCGCTAACGCCATCAATACTGTTTTCAACCACGCCATCGAAACCTAAGTCTGCTGCGACGGCAACTGGATCAAGATCAAGACTTGAACCAGCAAGTGCACCACTGCCCATGGGCGATTTTGCAGCGCGCTTATCCCAATCGATAAAGCGTTCGACATCGCGCGAGAACGCATGTATGTGCTTGGCTAATTCGTGTCCGAAAGAAACTGGCTGCGCGTGCT
>CAIVPQ010000115.1 GCA_903907835.1 uncultured Actinomycetes bacterium | reverse complement strand
CTGCTCAAGTGGAAGTTCAACACCTAGATCGCCACGAGCAACCATGATTGCATCAAATGCATCCACGATTTCAACAAGATTGTCGATCGCCTGAGGCTTTTCGATTTTGGCGATTACTGGAACGCGAATTCCTTCTTCGTCCATTATCTTGTGAACATCATCTAGATCAGCGGCTGAACGCACGAATGACAAAGCAATCATGTCGACGCCTTGCTTAAGGGCCCAACGCAAATCATCCATGTCTTTTTCAGAAAGCGCAGGAACGCTGACTGCAACACCAGGAAGGTTAATTCCCTTGTTGTTGCTCAAGGTTCCAGCTTCGGTCACCTTCGTAACAACGGTGGTAGCAGTAACTTCAGTTACTTGTAGACCAACCTTGCCATCGTCGATCAAAATGCGATCGCCAGGCTTGCAGTCACCAGGCAGGCCTTTGTAGGTGGTGCCACAGATGTCTTTGTCGCCGGGGACATCTTCAATTGTGATGGTGAACTTATCGCCAACGGCTACATCCACTGGCCCACTAGCAAAACGAGCAAGACGAATCTTTGGACCCTGAAGGTCAGCGAGAATTCCCACTCCGCGCCCAGCGGCTGCGGCAGCACTTCGCACTAAGTCATAAGAAGTCGCATGATCGTTGTAATCACCATGAGACATATTTAGTCGAGCAACATCCATTCCTGCCTCAACAAGAGCCTTCATCGACTCTGGAGTTGAAGTTGCTGGACCTAAAGTACAAACGATCTTCGCTCGACGCACGAGATTTCCCTATCTATTGACTAACCCTTATGTATAACTCTTTTTACCACTACTAACCGTAGTCGCACTTGTCTTACTTGTGTCATAGTGACACAGGCGAGTTAGATGACGAGTGGCCGTGCAGAGGGGGAAATCGGTGCTGGCAGATTTGTTGAGCCTGTTAAGAATTCATCCACATGCGAAGCAGCCGCGCGACCTTCAGCAATCGCCCAAACGATTAACGACTGACCTCGTCCTGCATCTCCTGCAACAAACACCCCTGGGATATTTGTTAGATAAGACTCGTCACGAGCTATGTTGCCTCGAGGATCAAGGTCGAAACCGAACTGATCAACCAAAGCGCCACGCTCAGGACCAACGAAGCCCATCGCCAAGAAAACCGCATCTGCAGGCAAGATTCGCTCTGAACCAGCGACTGGCTCGAACTTGCCATCTTTGAATTCGACGTTTACAAGTTCGATACCCTCGACCTTGTCAGTTCCGATAAAGCGCTGAGTAGAAACCGCAAACTCTCTTGTGCCACCTTCTTCATGTGCACTTGATACGCGGTAAACCATTGGGTAAGTCGGCCAAGGCGCATTACCCGGTCGAGTATCTGGTGGAGTAGGCATAATTTCCAACTGAGTAATCGATGCTGCACCTTGTCGGATTGCAGTTCCTAAACAGTCAGCGCCAGTGTCCCCGCCACCGATGACAATTACATGTTGGCCGCCAACTTCGATTGGTGCTTTTTCCATGTCACCGAGTTGCACGCGGTTGGCGCCAGGCAAATATTCCATAGCTTGGAAAATGCCAGCAAGCTCACGGCCAGGAACATCAAGGTCGCGCCAAGCAGTCGCGCCCACTGCAACAACAACAGCGTCGTATCGGTCACGCAAATCTTGCACGGAGATGTCAGTGCCGACTTCAACGCTGGTACGGAAAATTACACCCTCGGCTTCCATCTGCTCAAGACGACGATCGATGTGGCGCTTTTCCATTTTGAATTCTGGAATTCCGTATCGCAAAAGTCCACCAATGCGATCGGCACGTTCATAGACAGCGACAGTGTGACCTGCACGAGCAAGTTGTTGTGCTGCGGCTAATCCAGCAGGACCAGAACCAATAACCGCAACAGTCTTACCCGTTAAGCGATCTGGAGTTTCTGGCTCAACAAAACCTTCATCCCAAGCACGGTCGATAATCGAAACTTCAACCTGCTTGATAGTTACTGGATCGCCAGAGATTCCAACCACACATGCTGTTTCACACGGGGCTGGGCAAAGCCGACCAGTAAATTCTGGGAAGTTATTAGTTGCATGCAGACGTGCTGAGGCTTCTTCCCAGTCTTGACGGAAAACTAAGTCATTCCATTCTGGAATTAGATTGCCGAGCGGGCAACCATTGTGGCAAAACGGAATGCCACAGTCCATACAACGACCGGCCTGTGAAACAAGTTCACTAGTACCAAATTCGTTATAGACCTCTTTCCAGTCTTTGATACGCACGTCAACTGGTCGTCTAGTTGGCAGATTGCGTCCAGTGGTTAAAAATCCGCGTGGATCTCCCATTTCACATCACATCCTTGTTAGACACGAGCGGCCTCCATTACTGCTTCGATCGGATCGCGACCTTCGGCAGTTGCACGAGCCTGAGCATCAAGCACGCGACGGAAGTCACTTGGCATGACCTTAGTAAATCTCTTGGCATTTGCTGGCCAATCTGAAAGTAGGCTCTTTGCCACATCAGACTCAGTTTCGCTGAAATGTTCCCCAATGATTGCGCCGAGGAACTCTAGGTCTTCACCGTCAAGCGCTTCGATGTTTACCATGTCGCGGTTGATGCGCGATGTATTGGCATCTAGCAGATAAGCGATACCGCCACTCATGCCAGCGGCAAAGTTACGACCAGTCTGACCTAGCACGACAACTCGTCCACCAGTCATGTACTCGCAACCATGATCGCCTATACCCTCGACAACTGCAGTCGCACCGGAGTTACGAACACAGAATCGCTCGCCAACCATTCCGCGAAGGAAAATCTTGCCAGAAGTTGCACCATAAGCGATCACATTTCCAGCGATGATGTTTTCCTGAGCATTGAACTTGGCATCAGCAATCGGACGAACAACTATTCGACCGCCCGATAGGCCCTTGCCCACGTAGTCATTGCTGTCACCTTCAAGGCGAAGAGTGATTCCGGCAGGCAGGAACGCACCAAATGACTGACCGGCAGAACCAGTAAGTAGCAGGTCGATTGTTCCTTCGGGAAGTCCCTTGCCGCCCCACTTGCGTGTAACAGCAGAGCCCAGCATGGTTCCCACTGTGCGGTTAACGTTTCGAACATTAACCTGCGCGCGAACTGGTTGACCAGACTCGATAGCAGGCTTGCAGATTTCAATAAGTTCATTATCCAAAGCGCGATTTAAACCATGATCTTGAGTTGTGATTGCGCGAAGTGAAGCACCTTCAGGCAGCTCTGGACGGTAAAGGATTCCAGAAAGGTCCAGACCCTGTGCCTTCCAATGTTTGATTGCAGCAACTGTGTCGATGTACTCGCTATGCCCAATGGCTTCGTCGAGATTTTTGAAACCGAGTTCGGCAAGAATTTCGCGAACTTCTTCGGCGATGAAGCGGAAGAAGTTAACGACGTGATCTGCCTGACCGCTGAACTTGTCACGAAGGACTGGGTTCTGGGTTGCAACACCAACAGGGCAAGTATCAAGATGGCAAACACGCATCATGACGCAACCCATAACAACTAGTGGCGCAGTTGCGAAACCAAACTCTTCGGCGCCAAGAAGCGCTGCGATGATGACATCGCGACCAGTCTTTAACTGACCATCGGCTTGAACCACAATGCGATCGCGCAAACCGTTTAGTAGCAAAGTCTGCTGAGTCTCAGCAAGACCGAGCTCCCAAGGTCCACCTGCATGCTTAAGGCTTGTTAGCGGTGAGGCGCCAGTTCCGCCATCATGACCAGAAATCAAGACGACATCAGCATGAGCCTTTGACACACCAGCAGCAACAGTTCCGACACCCATTTCAGAAACTAACTTCACATGCACGCGCGCTTGTGGGTTGGAATTCTTGAGGTCGTGAATCAATTGCGCGAGATCTTCAATCGAGTAAATATCGTGATGCGGCGGAGGTGAGATTAGACCAACACCGGCAGTTGAGTGACGAGTCTTGGCAATCCACGGATAAACCTTGTGACCCGGAAGTTGGCCACCTTCACCAGGCTTTGCACCCTGAGCCATCTTGATTTGAATGTCATCAGCGTTAACCAAGTACTCGCTAGTTACGCCGAAACGGCCTGAGGCTACTTGCTTGATTGCCGAGCGACGGGAATCACCATTAGCATCGGGAACCCAACGTTCAGAATCTTCGCCACCTTCACCAGTGTTGCTCTTGGCGCCTAGTCGGTTCATTGCAATCGCCAGAGTTTCGTGGGCTTCTGCACTGATTGAACCGTAGGACATTGCGCCAGTTGAAAAACGGCGAACGATGTCTTCGATTGGCTCAACTTCATCAATTGAAATAGCCGGACGAATTGAAGTGTTTAGTTCAAACAAACCACGAAGAGTCATCAGTTGCTTGGACTGTCCGTTTACTTGATCGGTGTACTGCTTGAAGATTTCATAACGACCTTCACGGGTCGAATGTTGCAAACGGAAAATTGTCTCGGGATTAAATACGTGAGGTTCGCCTTCGCGACGCCACTGGTATTCGCCACCAATTGTCAAAGTTCTATGTGCAGGTGAAATACCTGATGCTGGATAAGCATGTTCGTGACGCATTTCAATTTCTTGGGCAATAACATCAAGACCGATTCCGCCCATACGCGAAACTGTTCCAGTGAAATAGGCATCCACTAGCTCTTGGGAAAGACCAAGTGCCTCAAAGACCTGAGCGCCACGGTATGAAGAAACGGTAGAAATACCCATCTTGCTCATGACCTTGAGCAAACCCTTACCCAACGCCTTAACCAAGTTGCGAACGGCCTTTTCGGCAGTTACACCAGTAACAATCCCCTGTCGAACCAAATCTTCAACGGATTCCATTGCAAGATAAGGATTGACTGCTGCGGCACCAAAGCCAACTAGCAAAGCCACATGATGAACTTCACGCACATCTCCGGCTTCAACGATTAAGCCGACTTCTGTTCGGCGCTTCTCGCGAATCAAGTGGTGATGAACAGCAGAAGTAATTAATAAAGATGGAATTGGGGCAAGATCGTTTGAAGAGTCGCGATCTGAAAGCACGATGAAGCGGATGCCCTTTTCGACCTGTTCTGAGGCTTCTTGACAGATTTCATCAATACGAGCCTTAAGCGCCTGATGACCGCCAGCTACCTCATAAAGTGCCTGAATTTTGGCTGCTGCCAGACCTGGCTGATTTCCATCAACGTTAATGTGAATGATTTTTGCAAGTTCGTCGTTATCAATTACTGGGAACGACAAAGTCAACTGACGGCAATGTTCTGGCGTTGCGGAAAGAAGATTTACTTCAGGACCAGCGGTGGTTGATAGCGAAGTGACGAGTTCCTCACGGATTGCATCCAGCGGTGGATTCGTAACTTGCGCAAACAGTTGAGTGAAGTAATCGAATAGCAATCGAGGACGCGTGCTTAGGACCGCAATTGGGGTGTCAGTTCCCATTGAACCAAGAGCTTCAAGGCCTGCTTTTGCCATTGGGGCAACCAATATGCGCAGTTCTTCTTCGGTATAACCGAAAACCTGTTGACGTCTGATTACTGACTTGTGTGGGTGAACGATATGTTCGCGATCTGGCAGATCTTCAAGATGAACCTGGCCTTCTTCAAGCCACTTCGCATACGGCGCGGCAGAGGCAAGCTCTTGCTTTATTTCTTCGTCTTCAATAATTCGACCCTTTTCCAGGTCAATCAGGAACATGCGACCTGGTTGTAGACGACCCTTGCGAACAATAGTTGCTGGATCAAGATCAAGAACGCCTGATTCAGATCCAAGTACCACAAGACCATCGTCAGTAACCCAGAAACGGCCAGGGCGAAGACCGTTGCGATCAAGGACAGAGCCGATGACATTGCCATCAGTGAATGAGATATTGGCTGGGCCATCCCACGGTTCAGTTATTGACGAGTGATATTGATAGAAGGCACGAAGATTTGGATCCATCTCACCATGGTTTTCCCATGCCTCAGGAACCAACATCAATACTGCGTGCGGAAGGCTACGACCACCAAGGTGTAGCAACTCCAAAACTTCGTCGAGGGATGCTGAATCGCTACCCGATGGGGAACAAATCGGGAAAATGCGATTGAGATCGCCTTCAAATGCGTCAGTTTGTAACTGGGACTCGCGAGTCTTGATCCAATTTCGGTTTCCGCGCACTGTGTTGATTTCACCATTGTGAGCAATGAAGCGATATGGATGCGCTAATGGCCATGACGGGAATGTGTTAGTCGAGAAACGGCTATGAACTAACCCAAGTGCACTCTTAAATCTCTCATCCGAAAGATCAGGGAAAAATGGTTCAAGTTGGGTAGTGGTAAGCATTCCCTTGTAAACCGTGGTGCGAGCAGACAACGACGGGAAGTAAACAAGTGATTCATGTTCAGCGCGTTTACGCACGACAAAGGCCCGTCGATCAAGGACCAGTCCAGTTTCGTTCGTCTTAGAACTAACAAACAATTGTTCGAAATGTGGCATCACGCTTGTTGCGGTTGGACCAACTTCGCTGGCATCAATTGGAACAAGGCGCCAGCCCAGAACGATTAAACCTTCTTGATCAGCAATCTGCTCTATGTTTTGCTTGGCAGCCTCACGTGACTGAGTATCCGCTGGGAGAAATGCCATACCCATTGCGTAACTATCAAAATTTGGAAGCTCAAAATCTACAACAGCGCGTAAGAACTCATCAGGGACCTGGGTCAGGATGCCAGCGCCATCGCCAGAGTTAATCTCAGCGCCACTCGCGCCGCGATGATCAAGATTGACTAGAGCAGTTAAGGCCTTGGCAACAATGTCATGACGCTTTTCACCAGTTAAGGTGGCAACCCAAGCCACACCACATGCATCGTGTTCTTGAGTTGGATCGTAAAGCCCTTGTGCAGGCGGAGTGGTTGACCATAGTGATGATCCCATTGAAACTCCTGTCGTCTACCTATTACTGGTAATTGCTAATTGGGACGACATTGGCCCGTGAGGTTGAAAGTCTACCCTAATGCCAGAACAATGGCTCTGGCGAGTGTAAGAGTATAACTTTTTCAAGATTTAGTATTTGAAGCCTTTAGGTTTCGCGCGTCGACCTCGGGGCTTTGGTTCATCTACTACCGATTCTGGCACTGATTTGGGCTCTGCTAATACAGGCAATTCAGATTCAACTGGTGAAACAATTTCCGATTCCGACGCTGAGATTGATTCAGGCGTAATAACCGGCTCAAGTTCTGTAATCAATTCAGCAAATGAATCTGGCTGACGTTCAGGATCGAAATCATCCTCATCACTAGCCACTGGCTCATCATGGTCGTCTTGCTCATTTTTAGTTGGTGCGATGTACCCAGCAGGGGCATAACGACCACCTACTAACAGTTCTCGCCCGGCGAAACGCTCTGATGTATGTACCAAATAACGCAATGCCAGAATTCCAAGAATTATCGCGGTGAAGACATTTATTCGAATTCCCAGAATTTTACTGGCTTCATCAATGCGCATTGTCTCGATCAGGCCGCGCGCGCTGCAGTACAAGGCTCCATACAGAGCGAAAACCCGACCATGACCAAGAGTGAACTTCTTATCTGCCCACAACAATGCAAAGCCAATCGCAACACAAGCCAAAGATTCATAAAGAAAAGTCGGATGATATGTGGCCACATCAGCCAATCCCGCAGGCCGATGAGCTGGGTCAATCTGGAGACCCCAAGGTGAGTTAGTGGGTTTGCCGAATAATTCTTGATTAAACCAATTTCCCCAACGACCAATGGCTTGGGCAAAAACAAGTCCCGGAGCAAGCGCATCGGCAAATGGCGTGAATGCAAGTCCTGCTCGAGCACAACCGATGTAAGCACCGAGTGCACCCAATGCCACAGCGCCCCAGATGCCTAAGCCGCCATCCCAGATTCGAAAAGTTGCTAGCAATCCTCGGCCGCCCGGACCAAAGTACGTGCCCCAATCCGTCAGGACGTGATAAAGCCGACCACCGAGAACTCCGAATGGCACCGCCCACATAGCCACATCAGCGACTTGACCATCAAGGCCACCTCGCTCGATCCAGCGACGATTGCCCAACCAGATAGCCACACCAATAGCGGCCAGGATCAGAAATGCGTAGGCCCTGATGGGAATTGGCCCAAGATTCCAAACCCCATGGCTAGGGCTCGGAATGTAGGCAAAAATGTTGGTCATTAGCGACCAGTCAACTACTTACTCGTCTTGCCAGCAGCAAGGACTAGTTTGGTTAACTCATCTGGATTGAAAAGCTGTTCTCCAGTTAGTTCTTTACCGTTTAGGATTCCGGATGGGGTTGAAGTAACACCTTCTTTGGAAAAACGATCGAATGAGTTATTAACCCAGCCTTCATATTTCCTGTTGCTTAAGCAGTCAGAGAACGTGGTTAAGTCTGCGCCTGTTATTCCAGTTTTCTGGGCTAACTGAGTAAGCAAAGCTGTGCTGAATCCTTGACCTTCAGTAGGTGGTTGATTTGCAAAAACCCCGCTGTGGAAATCTTTGCCCTTACCGGCATCGACTGCACAACCAAAGGCCATTGTTGCGGCTTTGGATGAATCTGGATTGCCAGCAGTTACATTTTGGCCCCTTAACTTATCGTCAAGGAAAATAGTTGGACGCAATTCAAGTCGCACTGATCCGGCATCAACTAGCTTGTTGATTGCTGCACCAGAATTTACTTCCAGCTGAGCACAGGCTGGGCATTGAAAATCTTCCCAAATTTGTAGTAACGGAATCTTGTCAGCGTTCGGAGCAGTCCAAGCCGAGCCAACCTTGACTCCGTAGGTATCTTTTGTGACACCAAGAGGAACAGCGGCTGAAGCATTGGTATCTGGACCCTTGTTCTTTCCGGCAATTAGCGGAATAGCAAGTAGCCCGCCCATAACTAATAGAACAACTAACCCGCCAATAATTCTGACTTTGCGTTCACGCGCTTGCTCAGCGGCCTTTGCTTCTGCCCGCGCAGCTGCGGCTGCGTTGCGTGCATCTTTTGCGCTGATAGTTTCTTTAGCCATGATTTCTCCGTGAATAGTGGAATTACTGTTATGAGTATGCCCGAACAGCTATTTCTCAAGTGCAATCAGGGTACTTGGCCAACGATAAAGCCAATAACCCATCAGTGTGAAAACTGCGTCGCGGACTATTTCTATAGCGTACCTTGTGGAGCGACCTTCAGGGCTGATGTCGCCTCCGCCACCAAAACAACCACAATCGATGCTGTAGCCACGGATCCAAACACTTGCGATGCCAATTATGAAAAGGAACATAACAATTGCAGATGCCAAGCCGGCTTCTTTAACAAATAGGCCTACTAGTAACAACAAGCCCAGGCCAATCTCCACGAGTGGCAAAACATAGCCAAGTACCGGAGCAAAGGATGGCGGAATTAGTCGGTAAGCCATAATTGCATCTCTGGCGCCATGATCTTCAAGTAACTTAATCCCACCGGCGTAAAGAAAAACGAACGCCAGAATTACGCGAAATATAGTTCCCACTAATGGGTTGCCTAACAGTCTCTTCATCAATTAAACCCTTGCCAATCCAGAAGCCAGTGACTTCGCCAATTCACGAGCAGCATCTGCTCCCCCAGCGTTTATTGCGTTCACAAAGGCACTGCCAACAATTACTCCATCGGCATACTGGGCGATTTCGTGTGCTTGCTCAGGAGTGGAAACGCCAAGACCAACTGCTACGGGTAAATCCGTGTGCGCTTTAGTGCGCTCAACAAGTCCGCGTACTTGATCAGAAACAGAACTTCTTGCTCCAGTGACACCCATGACGGCTCCGGCATAGACAAACCCGCTAGTGATGTCAGCCACTTTGGCGATTCGCGCATCAGTGCTTGATAGGGCAACTAGAAATACGCGATCAACATCTTGGGAATCCGTGGCCGTTATCCACGATCCCGCTTCTTCGGGAGTTAAATCTGCAGTGATTACGCCAGCGCCACCAACTGATTTGAAATCAGCAGCAAACTTTTCAACGCCAAATCGTTCAATGGGATTCCAGTAAGACATGACCAAAGTTGGCACACCTAGTGCGCTAACTTGGCGGACCGTATCCAAGACTGTCGAGATTTTCGTGCCACCAGCAAGTGCGATGTCAACGGCGGCTTGAATTGTTGGACCGTCCATAACTGGGTCTGAGTAAGGAAGGCCAATTTCAACGATGTCGACTCCACCTTCGACCATTGCGGTTATGCACTCAACTGCGCCGGCTGCAGTTGGGAATCCGGCAGGTAAATAGCCAATTAAAGCGGCGCGATTTTCATTCTTAGCTTTGGCGAAAACTTCGTGGATCAAACTCATGCGTTTTCACCATTCATGGCAAACCAGCGGGCGGCAGTTTCGACATCTTTATCGCCACGACCTGAGCAGTTAACCAAAATCAATGCCCCTTCGCCCAATTCACGACCAACTTGAATTGCGCCGTGAAGAGCATGTGCTGTTTCAATCGCCGGAATGATTCCTTCGGTTTCGCATAAGAGTTTGAGAGCATTCATGGCTTCGGTGTCAGTGACTGGGCGGTACTCGGCTCGACCAATGTCGGATAAGAAGGCGTGCTCTGGCCCAACACCGGGGTAATCAAGTCCAGCACTGATGGAATGACTCTCTACTGTCTGCCCATCTTCGTCCTGCAAAACATAAGAGCGAGTGCCATGCAGAACACCAACGGCTCCACCAGAAATCGTGGCGGCATGGCGACCAGTTTCTACGCCGTCACCGCCAGCTTCGAATCCGAAAAGACGAACATTCTCATCGCCAAGGAACGCTGTGAAAATTCCAATTGCATTTGAGCCGCCGCCAACACAGGCAACAACTGCATCAGGTAACTGTCCAAAACGCTCGAGCATTTCTACGCGAGATTCATCACCGATGATTCTGTGAAAGTCGCGAACCATCTCTGGGAACGGTGCCGGACCAGCAACTGTGCCAAGTAGGTAGTGCGTTGTATCAACATTGGCAACCCAATCACGCATTGCTTCATTGATTGCATCCTTCAGGGTGCGACTACCGATGGTTACTGGCACAACTTCGGCACCAAGTAAGCGCATGCGGGCGACATTTAACGCCTGGCGCTTGGTGTCTTCTTCACCCATGTAGACCACACACTCAAGACCAAGCAGGGCCGCTGCAGTTGCTGTGGCAACGCCATGCTGTCCTGCGCCAGTTTCTGCGATAACCCGCTTCTTACCCATTCTCTGGGTTAGTAATGCTTGACCTAGAACATTGTTAATTTTGTGAGAGCCAGTGTGGTTTAAATCTTCACGCTTGAGCAAAATTGTTGCGCCGCCAGCATGTTGGGAAAATCTTGTCGCAACCGTGATTGGGCTTGGGCGACCGGTGTAATTTTTTTGTA
This sequence comes from uncultured Actinomycetes bacterium, assembly GCA_903907835.1. Classification (GTDB taxonomy): domain Bacteria; phylum Actinomycetota; class Actinomycetes; order S36-B12; family UBA5976; genus UBA5976. Next base: position 15,764 of record CAIVPQ010000115.1, on the reverse strand, counting down.
AGTCTGCCAATTGGGCGATGAATACCGGGTCAGTCTTTGATGCGCGAAAAGCCGCATCCAATTCATCAAGGGCAGCCATCAATGCCTCGGGAACAAAGCGGCCACCAAATTGTCCAAAGTGACCACCAGCATCAGGGAACAACAGATCAGCCAAATTTGCGTCATTCAATGCGGTCATGATGAACCATCCTTCAGGAATAAGTTGCGTGCTTGCGTTCCAGCCTCAGTCCATTGTCGGACAGTTTGCTCAGGTTCACCACCTGTGACGAGCGCCTCTCCTACCAAAACGGCACGGGCACCAGCAGCAACCATGCGTTCAACTTCAAGGACATTGGATATTCCTGATTCTGCAACAGCCACGACGTCCTTTGGAATAAGGGGCAAAATCCGTTCACATGTTGCTAAATCAACAGCCAAAGTTTTTAGGTTTCGGGCATTGACACCAAGTAATTTGGGCGAAATGTTCAAAGCTCGTTCTAGCTCGGCCTCATCATGAATCTCAACAAGCACTGACATCCCAAGATGGATGGCTAAGTCATTGAAATCACGCAATTGCGAATCATCAAGGCCAGCGACAATCAGCAAGATGACATCCGCACCATGAGCTCGCGCTTCCCAAAATTGAAATTCTTCAACCATAAAATCTTTACGAAGGACCGGCACTGCCACATTCGCGCGGACCGCATCTAGGTCGCGAAGCGAACCGTTGAACCGACGTTGTTCAGTCAGCACACTAATGACCTGGGCGCCACCTGCAACATATTGGCTGGCCAAAAGTGCCGGGTCAGTGATTGTTGCTAACTCACCTTTACTTGGACTGGCTCGCTTTACTTCGGAGATGACGCTAAATGGTCGCGCCGCCAAAATATCCGCAGCGGGTAAGGCTGGAGCAATAAGCGAGATGCACTCTTGTAATTGATTCAAACTAGTGTGCGATTGGCGTTCGGCAAGGTCAAGGCGCACTCCTTGAATGATGGAGTCCAAAACTGTTTCCATGTGAAGCCACCTTGGTTGGTATGTGTTACTAGTTTATGCCCAGTGACACAGCGCCAAAATCAATTCTGGGTAGCACCAAAGCCCATGAGCGCGAGAACCTTGCCAACAAGACCGGCTAATGGCAGCAGTGCAACACCAATCCAGAAGATTTGCGGCGAGGCGATAACAACACCGATGGATCCCACGAGGAAGCCTAAAATCGCTACGGCTACCGCAGCCCAAGCTGCAACTGTCTGGCCATGATTATCTTCTTCGTGTGTCATTGCAGGCTCCCAATCTAGAAAAATTCTACTTGCAGGTAAATGCTACCGAGTCGGATCACTCGGTAGAGCAATGAGTGCAGTTATTCAGTTGGATCAATACCCTGATCAAGAGCATGCCAATCTGAAACCTTTGCATCTACGCTTTCTGGTGCTCGCTCATAACGACTCGCAAGCGGTGTTTCAACACGTTTGGCAGATAGCACTAGCAATCCACAGGCGGAGATTGCCAGCCCTGCAATCATCGAGAGTTGCCACCAACGTGAATAATCAACACTAAAGTTTTCATTCGTTGGGCGACCCACGGCTGTGTTCAATTGATCAACAATTGTCGAAGTAATGTTTTCAGGATCTGCAAACCCAAATGCATTCCCTGCAATAGCCAGGCCAGCAATAGACACGAAAAGCCCAATTAGTCGACGAGAGATTTTCCTGGTGACCATGATTCCCAGAGCAGCAGTAAGAGTTGCAACAGCCAAACCAGCTTGGAGTGGATCGAGTTGTCTCCCACTAAGGCTTAACGAGACCGTTGGAAAGTTAGCCTCTATGTATGTGACCTTTGCCCATTCGCGCGCACTAGCGAAAAGGATAATTGTCGAAAAGATCATTTGAATGAATAAAACACGGCGCAACATATCTACTTCTAATTTCTGGAAGCTATTGCGTGGGCTTTTCCGATTGCGTTTAATACTGCAGCAGCCTTGGCTTGGCATTCAGCGTCTTCACTCGCCGGGATTGAATCTGCCACCACACCAGCACCTGCTTGAACATAAGCAACTTGATCTTTGATTACTGCACTGCGGATTGCGATGGCGGTATCCAAATTTCCGGCGAAATCAAAGTACCCAACACAGCCGCCATAAACACCGCGTCGTGACGGTTCGAGTTCTTCAATGATGGACATGGCCATTGGCTTTGGTGCTCCAGATAAAGTGCCTGCGGGAAAGGTTGCAGCCAATAAATCAAAAGCGCTTAATTCTGGATCAACAGTTCCAGTAACTGTTGAAACTATGTGCATCACGTGACTGTATTTTTCGATGCTCATGAAATCAACCACATCTACTGTGCCAGGTAAGCACACGCGCCCTAAGTCGTTGCGACCAAGATCAACAAGCATTAAGTGCTCAGCGCGTTCTTTCTTATCGGCCATTAAGTCTTGGGCCAATTCTTCATCTTGTTGGGGCGTTTGTCCGCGATGGCGAGTGCCAGCAATCGGATGCAGCATGGCTTCACCTGCTGTGAGGCGCACTAACGCCTCGGGGCTTGAGCCAACTAGATCGAATGCGACTTGCTCGCTCAATGGCTCACCAGGGGCGGTTTGTACTGGCACGCGAAACAGATACATGTAAGGGCTTGGATTTGAGATACGAAGCTCTCGATAAACATCTAAAGCGCTAGCCACACACGGCGTGGAAAATCTCTGAGATAAAACAATTTGAAATGCATCTCCAGAACGAATTCGCTCTTGGGCCACAAGCACAGCGTCTTGATAATCCTGGCTAGTTGTCTCTCTAGTTATCTGCGGTGCTGATGTCTCATCGCCAGAGATCTCTTCAACGATGTCTGCGTTAGCCAAACTTGCCTGCATCGCATCGAGGCGCTGGACTGCACCAGCCCAAGCTTCATCTACTCGATCGGAAGAATTGTCGTAATTGATTGCATTCGCTATCAAGGTGACAGTCTCATCAACGTGATCGACTACAGCCAAATCAGTTGCAACCAACATGGCAAGTTCGGGAAGTTCTAAAACTTCATCCGTTAGATCCGGAATCTTTTCGAATCGGCGCACAATGTCATAACCGAGGTAGCCCACAACACCACCGGTGAGAGGTGGCAACACTTGAGTTGAAATGCCTTCGTTCACCATTGGCGTGTGCAATAGATCCAAAGTCTCACGTAAGGCAGTAATTGGATCACCAAGCTGCGGGACACCTACTGGCACATTGCCTGACCAGTGCGCCTGACCATCCTGCTCAGAAAGCATCGCTGAACTAGCGACTCCGATAAAGGAATAGCGAGACCAAGTCATTCCATGTTCGGCAGATTCAAGGAGAAATGTTCCGGCACGTTCGCCAGCCAATTTTCGATAAAGCCCAATGGCAGTCTGTCCATCGGCACTTAGGGTGCGAACAACTGGAATCACGCGACGTGATTTAGCCAGTTCGCGAAATGCTTCTTGATTTGGGATCGCTGTCATTGACTATTCCGCAACTTCGATGACTGCAGCATCAAAACACGTTCGATCTCCGGTATGGCAAGCAGAGCCCTGCTGGTCAACGGTTAAAAGTAGAGTGTCTTGATCGCAGTCTTTCGCCATAGCGACCACTCGCTGTGTGTGACCGGATGTTTGGCCTTTGACCCAAAATTCGTTACGGCTTCGGCTCCAGTAAGTGGCTGCGCCAGAAACAAGGGTGATTTCGATAGCCTGACTGTTCATCCAAGCCATCATCAGAACTTCTTTGGTATCAAATTGCTGCACGACTACTGGGATCAGTCCTAAGTCATTGAAAACTAGGCCATCGATGAATGCGGAGGCGTCTTGGGACATGGCTCTATTCTGCCGTCAATTTCATGTCAGTGAAACTGCGGGACTACCCAATGAGTCGTAACATTTGAATATGACTTATCGCACAAACTGGGCCCAATCTGAACGACTAGACCTTTGTGAGCTTTTGGACCGTGTCGGGCCCGATCAAGATACTTTGTGTGGTGACTGGAAAACTGCCGATCTTGCCGCCCACATTGTGTTGCGTGAGCGTCGTCCAGATGCTGCGGGCGGAATAATTATTCCTGCTCTTGCTGCGCGAACCCAAAGGGTGATGCAGGAACTAAAGACTTTGCCCTGGGCCGATTTAGTGGACTTGATTCGCCAGGGTGCCCCGCGCTGGAATCCGATGTCATTGGGTCCAGTGGACATGATTGCAAATACCTTTGAATTTTTTGTGCATCATGAAGATGTGCTGCGCGCTAATCCAAATTGGGCGCCACGTAACTTGGATCCCGAGTTTGAAAAACTACTCTGGTCAAGACTGAAAACATCAGCTCCGCTTTTATGGCGTCGTGCCAGAGTTGCTGTTACCTTGAGCAACCGAATCGATCAAGTGACTGCCAAGAAATCCAAATCATCGGGTGGGGTTCTAGTTACAGGTGACGTAGGCGAGTTAGTTCTGAAAAGTTATGGTCGCACAGCGTGCAATGTGACAGTCACAGGTGATGATTCAGAGGTCGCCATTTTCAACGAAACAAAACTCAACGTCTAGTTTTGCGAATTTTTTTAGCGAACAACCACATTGTGGCTCGAAAGTTCAGATTTAACTTCGGCAATTGTTATTTGGCCAAAGTGAAAAACGCTTGCTGCGAGTAATGCGTTGGCGCCTGCTTGAACGGCTGGATAGAAATCTTCAACTTTTCCAGCGCCGCCGCTGGCGATGATTGGAACATTAACCGCTGCGCGAACCTTTGTAATTAACTCGATATCAAAGCCTGCTTTGGTTCCATCGGCATCCATTGAGTTCAACAGGATTTCCCCTGCGCCTCGTTCAACTGCTTCAACAATCCATTCGAGAGCATCGCGACCACTACTTTGTCGGCCACCATGTGTTGTGGCTTCAAAGCCACTTGCAGCATCTGTGCTTCTGCGAACATCGACAGAAAGCACAATGCATTGGTTTCCAAACCGACGCGATGCTTCACTTATCAAATCTGGATTCGCTAAACCCGCAGTATTAATACCAACTTTGTCCGCGCCACTGCGCAACAAGCGATCGACATCCTCGGGAGTGCGAACTCCCCCACCTACCGTAAGTGGGATGAAGATTTCATCAGCAGCCCTGCGGACCATCTCAAGAGTAGTTTCGCGATTGGAGCTACTTGCGGAAATGTCTAGGAAAACAAGTTCGTCTGCTCCGGCTTGGCCATAGGCGCGGGCAAGTTCAACTGGATCGCCAGCATCTCGCAAGTTTGCGAAATTCACACCCTTCACGACCCGACCGTTGTCGACGTCAAGGCATGGAATTACACGCAAGGCTAGAGACATAACTACCTCTGCGGTCCAGAAACTTCGATGGCTTCAACCAAAGTGAAAGCGCCTGCGTACAGTGCCTTGCCCACAATGGCGCCTTCAACTCCGATGCTTGTTAAGGCACGTAATTCACGCAAGTCATCAAGGCTTGAAATTCCGCCGCTAGCAATCACTGGCTTGTTGGTCTTTTCACACATTTGCTTAAGTAAATCCACATTAGGGCCGCGCAAAGTTCCATCTTTGGTTACATCTGTCACGACATAACGTGTGCAACCATCTTGCTCTAGACGCTCGAGTGTTTCCCAAAGGTCGCCACCTTCTTGGGTCCAGCCACGCGCTGCCAAAGTTGTTCCGCGCACATCAAGCCCGACGGCAATGCGATCGCCAAACTCACTGATTATTCGCGCAGTCCATTCAGGATCTTCAAGCGCGGCGGTACCTAGGTTTACTCGGCGACACCCAGTAGCAAGTGCAGCCCTTAATGACTCGTCGTCACGGATTCCACCCGAAAGTTCAACATTGACATCGAGTCGGCCAACAACCTCGGCCAATAATTCTCTATTTGAGCCACGACCGAATGCGGCATCAAGGTCAACTAGATGAATCCAGTCAGCGCCGGCATTTTGCCAATCAAGAGCCGCTGCCATTGGATCGCCAAATGACGTTTCGCTATCAGCCTCGCCTTGAACTAGTCGCACAGCCTGGCCATGAGCCACGTCCACTGCTGGTAAAAGTATTAAGGAATCCATCTGCTTCTCGCCATCTTTATCAATCGATATGTCTACTGAATTATCAAGTTGTGAACTCATAGCGTATCTACCCAATTTTGTAACAGCCGCAATCCGGCAGGACCAGACTTTTCTGGATGAAACTGAGTTGCCCAAAGTGGGCCATTTTCCACGGCAGCGACAAAGTCCTGTTCGTAATTTGTCCAAGTAACAAGAGGTGCGCGAAATGCTCCCTCAGGCTTTAAAGTCCATCTCGTAACTGCGTAGGTGTGTACAAAGTAGAACCGCTCGTTTTCAAGACCAGCGAACATCAGACTTTGTTCAGGACTCGTTACTGTGTTCCAACCCATGTGGGGCAAAACTTTGGCTTGCAGTTTTTCGACTACACCGGGCCATTGCGAGATGCCGGTCCAGTTGGCTTGTTCACCATCGGTGTCAAGATGTTCGGTGCTGGAATCAAACATGATCTGCATGCCGACACAAATACCCAGAACAGCTTTGCCGCCAGCAAGACGGCGCTCGATAATCTGTGCACCACGCACCGAATTAAATCCAGTCATGCAAGCAGAGAAAGCTCCGACACCAGGCACGACTAAGCCATCAGCATTTAGGGCAGCCTCAAAGTCACTTGTGACCGTAACCGAAACGCCAGTGCTCTCTAAAGCCCTTTGCGCGGAACGCAGGTTTCCCGAACCGTAGTCCAGAATGACAACATCAGTCACTATTCAGAGACTTCCCTTAGTGGAAGGCACATCAAGGACTCGACTGTCCAGGGCAACGGCATCGCGAAGTGCACGAGCAACTGCCTTGAACTGAGCCTCCCCAACGTGATGGGCATTATTGCCGCTAAGCACGCGAACATGAATACAAATTTGCGCAGTTGCCACAATCGATTCCCAGATGTGCTTGATTAGGGTCGTATCGAATGTGCCAATAAGTTCTACGGTAAGAGGCGCTTCGTGAACTAGGTATGGGCGACCCGATAGGTCAACCGCAGCCTGACATCCTGTGTCATCCAATGGCACATATGCATCACCGAAGCGGCGGATACCGACCTTGTCGCCTAATGCCTCACGAAGTGCTTGGCCAAAAGCTAGTGATGTGTCTTCAACTGTGTGGTGTGAATCAACTTCAACATCACCTGTCGTGCGGACATACAAGTCAAACCCACCATGTCGACCCAACTGTCCCAACATGTGGTCGAAAAATGGAACACCTGTTTCCACATCAACCATGCCGGTGCCATCAAGATTCAAATCAACAAGGACAGAGCTTTCTTTGGTTGCCCGTTCAACTCTTGCTGTGCGTGCCATTTCGTGTCTCTTCTCTTTTGGTGCGATCTAGGAAAGATCGACTTTCAACATTGCGTTTCGGAAAATTTCATTTTCAGCTGGGGTGCCAATACTGACGCGCAACCAGCCTGCTGGACCAGTCTCACGAATTAATACCCCTTGCTCAACAAGCTGCTTCCACACATCGTGACGATCGGCAAATGTGCCAAATAGCAAGAAATTTCCTGCGCTATTTGCCACTTGAAAACCCTCTTCCTTAAGCCACTCTGCCAAAGCATCTCGTTCATTGCGCAGCAGGTCTACATGACCAAGAAGTTCATCAGCGTGATCGAAGGCTGCCGTAGCAACCGCTTGGGTCACAGAGGACAGGTGGTAAGGCAAACGCACAATCTGACACGCGGCAACTACAGATTCATGTGCAACTGCATAACCCAATCGGACTCCAGCGAATGAAAATGCTTTGCTCATTGTGCGAGTGACGATGACTCTTGGATTTTCTAGGACGTAGTCAATCGCGCTGCGCTGTGAGACTGGACGAAACTCTGCATAAGCCTCATCTATGATGACCATTCCAGAAAACTTCGTCAACACATAGTCGATAATGTGCTGGTCTAACACTGTTCCAGTTGGATTATTTGGAGAGGTAAATAACAGGATGTCCGGCGACAGTGCCAATGCTTCATCAATTAACTCTGAATCAATCGAAAAGTCTTCTCGACGATTAAGCCCGATAAATTCAGTAAACGTATCTCGGCAATAATCTGGATACATCGAATAAGTGGGCGTAAAGGTGACCAACTTCTTCTTAGGTCCACCAAATAACTGAAGCAACTGCAGCATTACTTCGTTACTGCCATTTGCTGGCCAGATGTTTTGCGAACCGACCTTCACATCTGCCTCGTTTGAGATAAATCTGGCAATAACTTCACGCAACTTCACTGCATCGCGATCTGGATATCGGTTAAGTGATACTGCTACATCTTTGACCGCTTGAGTTATTGATTCAACAAGTGCTGGCGATGGCGCGAATGGATTTTCATTCACATTCAAGCGCACCGGCACGTCAATCTGCGGGGCTCCATACGGAGTGAGTCCAACTAAATCCTCGCGAATTGGTAACTGGCTCATGAAAGCCTGATTTCTACAGCCACACCGTGCCCTGGTAGATCTTCGGCATTCGCCAAAGTGATTACATGTGGCCCGATTTCGTTCAAGGCAGCTTGGTCATACTCGACATAGTGCAAGCCTCGCAAAAAGGTTTGCACAGAAAGACCAGAGGAGTGACAGGCGCATCCGCCTGTTGGCAGAACGTGGTTTGAACCAGCCGCATAATCTCCCAGAGACACTGGAGACCAATCACCAACAAAAATTGCGCCAGCATTTTTCACCCGCAGCGCAACATTCGAGGCATCACGCGTGTGAATTTCAAGATGTTCGGCTGCATACGCATCGACAACCGCAAGGCCCTGCTCTAAATCGTCCACAATGACAATCGCACTTTGTTGCCCACCTAATGCCGTGGCAATACGTTCATTGTGCTTGGCATTAGGAACTTGAATCGCCAGACTGTCACGGACATTCTGGGCCAGTTCCAAACTGTCGGTAACTAAAACTGATGCGGCCACAACATCATGTTCGGCTTGCGAGATCAAATCCGCAGCCACGAATTCTGGGTTTGCGCTATCGTCAGCCAAAATTGCAATCTCAGTTGGTCCGGCTTCGGAGTCAATACCAATTCGACCCTTTAAAAGTCGCTTAGCTGCAGTCACCCACATATTGCCCGGGCCAGTAACCATTGAAACAGGATCGATCTTTGCTGCTGAGCAGCCATATGCCATTAGCGCAACAGCCTGAGCGCCACCAACTGCATAAACTTCATCGATGCCAAGCAATGCACAGGCAGCCAAAATTGTTGGGTGTGGCCAGCCGTCATGGTCTTTTTGTGGCGGAGAAACTACGGCGATTGATTCCACTCCAGCGATTTGCGCGGGGACAACATTCATAATCACGCTACTTGGATACACCGCACGCCCGCCTGGGACATAAAGTCCTACGCGCTCGATTGGAACCCAGCGCTCGGTAACGACTCCCCCAGGGGCGACCTGAACTTTGGTTGGTTCACGTCGTTGGTGTTCATGCACGATTCGTACCCTGCGGATTGCCTCTAACAAGCTGATTCGCACATTTGGGTCAAGTTGTTCAAGCGAGCGAGCAATTACTTCGGCCGGCACTCTGATCGATTCTGCAGCCACTCCATCGTGTCGCAAGGACCATTCTTGGGCTGCGATTGAACCCCGAGCACGAATATCTTCAACAATTGGTCGAACTTGCTCTAAAACTGCATCCAAATCAAATTGGGCCCTAGGAACTACATCGCGCAGTTCAAGCGAGCGGCGCGAGCCACCTCGCAAATCTAGGGTTCTAATCACATGTTTATTCTACGCGATTAACGAGTTAACTAGTTTTGACCTGCGACGGGTGCTTCTAGGCAATTAGAACCTAACAATGCCTTGAGGTCAGCAAACAAGGCCGGGGTGGCATTTACTTTTAACTTGTCACCAAGTCCAATAGCAGTCATCGTGTTAGTCATAACCAAAATGAGGTGCACTTCACTACTTCCTGGATGATTCATCAGGATGCCGCGGAGCAAATCCATAACCGAGTCACTGATTCGACGTTCAGGAATGTAAAGCTCTACTGGGCCAGTTCGCGCCGATGCGGTGTCAATAACGTTTACATCCAGAACAACTACTTTTGACTCTTCTTCATCACGACGATCGATTTTCACCTTCAATGAAACAATCGCATCCTCGACTAAGAGATGAGAAAGTTTTTCAAAAGTCTTTGGCCAAACAATTGTTTCTACGACACCATCAAGATCTTCCAAAACCACAATGGCCCAGCGATCACCAGTTTTGCGCGCAGTTTTGAGTTGGACTTCACTGATGAGACCACCAAGAGTCACAACATTTCCAGAAGGGCTTTCAGCAACCCCTGAAATAGCCATGCTGGTATTCATAGCCAAAACATGCTCAAGCCCAAACAGTGGATGATCACTTACATAAAGCCCGAGCATTTCGCGTTCCTGGGCAAGCAAGGTCTTCTTGTCCCATTCCTCGGATGAAATAACGAGTTCGAGACCACCGATTGAATCCTCAGGTTGATCTTGGGCATCGCCAAACAAATCGAACTGACCAATTGCTTCAGCTCGCTTGGTATCTAAGACCGAATCAAGTGCCTCGATGTGAACTGCATTAAGACCGCGTCGAGTGTGACCCAACGAATCAAAAGCACCTGCCTTGATTAGTGATTCGATCACTCGTTTATTGCAAACTTGAATGTCCACTTTGGACAAGAAATCAATGAAGGACGTGAAGCGACCCTTCTCTTGGCGGCTAACTTTCAATGATTCAACAACATTCACGCCAACGTTTCGCACCGCGGCAAGACCAAATCGGATGTCCGTACCGATTGCGGTGAAGTCCGCATTGGATTCATTCACATCTGGCGGAAGAACCTTGATACCCATTCGGCGACATTCATTGAGATAGATTGCCGACTTGTCTTTATCGTCCTTAACACTGGTCAAAAGCGCGGACATATATTCGGCCGGATAATTCGCTTTTAGGTAAGCGGTCCAGTAGGAAACCAAACCATAACCAGCGCTGTGTGCCTTGTTGAATGCGTAATCCGAGAAAGGAACGAGTTTTTCCCAGAGAGTTTTAATCGCATCATCGGAATAACCGCGCTCGTTCATTCCTTTAGCGAAAGGAACATATTCCTTCTCGAGAATTTCGGCTTTCTTTTTACCCATTGCTCGACGGAGTAAATCTGCTTGACCAAGTGTGTAACCGGCAACAGCTTGCGCGATTGCCATAACTTGCTCTTGATAAACAATTAGCCCATAAGTGTCGCCGAGAATTTCTGAGAGTACCTCAGCCAAGTCAGGGTGAATAGGAACTTGTGGTTTGCGATTATTCTTGTAATCCGCGTAATCGTTGTGCGCGTTAGCACCCATTGGGCCTGGGCGATAAAGCGACAAGACAGCCGAGATGTCCTCGAATGAGTCCGGATTCATTGAGCGAAGCAGCGAGCGCATCGGACCACCATCAAGCTGGAAGACTCCTAAGGTGTCTCCGCGAGAAAGCAATTCGTATGTGGCCTTGTCTTTGAGTTCTAGTTTTTCTAGGACCAATACTTCTTGGCGATTGTTCAAGATGTTGTCGAGTGTGTCATCAAGAACTGTTAGGTTTCGCAAACCCAAGAAGTCCATCTTGAGCAGACCAAGTGCTTCACACGCACCCATGTCGAACTGGGTGATAATCGAGCCATCTTGATCGCGGCGCCAGACTGGAAGCACGTCAAGCAAAGGCTCTCGGCAAAGGATTACTCCGGCAGCATGAACGCCTGGTTGACGCTTAAGGCCTTCAATGCCGCGAGCAGTATCGATAACTGCGCGAGCATCTTCGTCTGCCTCGTAGATATCTCTAATCTCTTGAGCTTCGTGATAACGATCGTGTTCAGGATCAAAAACCCCGGATAGTGGAATGTCCTTACCCATAACACCTGGAGGCATTGCCTTGGTGATTTTCTCACCAACCGAATATGGGAAACCCAACGCTCGACTTGCATCCTTGATTGCAGCCTTCGCCTTGATCGTTCCATAGGTAATAATCTGCGCGACGTGAGTTTCGCCGTACTTCTCAGTGGCATAACGAATCATTTCGCTGCGGCGACGCTCGTCAAAGTCAATGTCGATATCGGGCATTGAAACACGCTCAGGATTCAAGAAGCGCTCAAAAAGTAGACCATGCTCAATCGGATCTAGCTCGGTAATACCAAGAGCCCAGGCAATCAATGCGCCAGCTGCTGAACCACGGCCAGGCCCAACTCGAATTCCGACTTCGCGAGCGTGACGGCAAAGATCGCCAACCACTAGGAAGTATCCGGGGAATCCCATCTGAGCCACAACGCCAAGTTCATAGGCGGCCCGTTCGTTGTAGACAGCTGGGATGGCGGCTCCACCGAAACGCGAAACTAATCCTGCCTGTACTTCCTTAACCAGCCATGAGTTCTCGGTGTCACCCTCTGGTACTGGGAATGAGGGAAGTAAATCTGCACCCTCCGTGAAACTTACGTTGCACCGTTCTGCAATTAGCAAGGTGTTGTCACATGCATCCGGGTGATCTTTCCAAACTTCACGCATCTGTTGTGATGATTTCAAATAGAAATCATCAGCATCAAAGCGAAAACGTTTGGGATCATCCATCGTTGAGCGAGTACCAATGCACAGCAAAACTTCATGCATTTTTGCATCTTCGGGGTAGACATAGTGCAAATCATTTGTCGCCACTAACGGCAATTTAAGTTTTTCAGCGATTCGCAGTAAATCAGCTCGGGTTTGGCGCTCGATGCCTAAACCATGATCCATTAACTCAGCGAAGTAATTCTCTTTACCTAAGATTTCCTGCATTGTTGCGGCGGTCTTTAGTGCCTGATCAAAATTTCCCGCTTGCAACCAACGATTGACTTCTCCTGAAGGACAGCCAGTAGTTCCAATCAAACCTTTGCCATATCGGCTCAACAATTCAGCATCAAATCGCGGTTGATAGTAATAACCTTCGAGGCTGGCTAACGACGAAAGGCGAAAAAGATTATGTAATCCAACATTATTTTCAGCCCAAATAGTCATGTGGGTGTAGTTATAGCGTCCGCGACCAGCGCTATCTAAGGAACTGTCATCAACAGCAGGTGCGCCAAAATCAAAGGGTCCCCGAGTGTGTCGACCTTGAGGTGCGTAATAGCCCTCAAGTCCAATTATGGGTTTTACGTCAGTTGCTGAACCTTTTTTCCAGAACTCGTAAGCGCCATAAAGATTGCCGTGATCACTCATCGCGATGGCAGGCATCTGCAGTTTGCTGGCTTGAGAAAACAGGTCCTTGAATCGAGCAGCACCATCAAGCATTGAATACTCCGTGTGCACATGTAAATGTACAAACGAGTCGTTGCTCACGGTTTTCCCTCTCGCATAAATCTCTTAGACGTCAATAAAGACATCTCAGAAGTGCTGTTTTATGTTGTTACCAGCGCGGGGGGAAGTTCGCACTATCAACGTGTTCACTAAGGTTACTCGCAGGTCAGGACAAAAGTCTGAGCGGCACACGATGTTACAAAGTTTGAGCAAGATTTAATGCAGATTGCAGGTCATCCGGATAAGGCGAAGCGAATTCAACGCGATCTCCTGAGATCGGATGTTCGAAGGATAGCCGAACCGCGTGAAGCCATTGGCGTTCAAGTTTTAGGCGAGCGGCAAGTTTGGGGTCTGCGCCATAAGTTAAGTCGCCACAGCAAGAATGGCGAAGCGCTGACATATGTACTCGAATTTGATGTGTGCGCCCAGTTTCAAGCTGCACTTCTAAGAGGGATGCGTAGGCAAATGAATCAATCGTGTCGTAATGAGTGATACTTGCTCGGCCACTTGACATCACGGCGAAACGATAAGAAGAACTGGGATGACGATCAATCGGTGCATCAATTGTGCCACTAGCTGGATCCATTCGACCCTGTACCAGAGTGTGATAAATCTTCTCTACAGTGCGATTGCGGAATTGATCCTTGAGGCTGACATAAGCACGTTCGGATTTGGTGACGACCATCAAACCACTAGTTCCAACATCAAGGCGATGAACAATTCCTTTCCGCTCGGCTGGGCCAAAAGAAGTTAAAACCTGACCCATCGCGGTTAAAGAGCCAGTCACTGTTGGGCCTGACCAACCAACGCTTGGATGTGCGGCAATACCGGCTGGCTTGTCAATAACCACGATGCCTTCATCTTCATAGACGATTGGCAAAACCATAGTTGGTTCTGGTTCGGCTAAGTCAGGATCTGGGATATCTAGGTCTAATACATCACCGAAAGCTACCCGAGAACTTTTGGAAACTTTGGACCCATTGATAGTTACCCGTTTTTCATCAATCAGGTCAGCGCAAGTGGCACGCGAAAACCCAGAAAGTCGGGCAAGAGAAACATCACATCTTTCCCCTGTTAGTGACTCTGGTATTGGCCAGGTGCGGATCATTTATGAATCTCCTTGATGGGAAAGTTTTGGATAAGAATCTTTTGGATTTATACCTTTGAATGAAAGCCAAATAATCAAGCCTGCACTCAACGTAATGGCGCTATCTGCCAAATTAAAAAGTGGATAGTTCGTGAAGTGAATGAAATCAACAACTTCTCCGCGAAAACCTCTAGGGCTGCGAAAAAGGCGATCAATTGCATTGCCAACGGCACCGCCAAAGATTCCACCTAAAGCTATAGCCCAAAAATTGTTCCGAACTTGATTTGCGTAAATCAAAATCCCGATTGCTGCAACAACTGCCAGAACGGTAAAAGCCAAGGTAGCTCTTGTCGCCAAAGAGAATGCGGCACCAGGATTTCTCGCAAATGACAACTGCAGGAAGTTTCCAATTATCTTTATCGAACTCTGGTTTTCAAGATAGGTCACCGCTAAAACCTTGGTTATCTGATCACAGATCACCAGTGCAAGACCGATTTGTAAAACTCGAAGCCGATACATAGACCTTCAGCCTATGCCACTAGGACATGGCACTAAAACCCTTAGAAACAGAGTCAAGACAATTGGCGACTAAGCGCGATCTTCGCGTTCACGACATGGCATACACAATGTGGCTCGAGGATTTGCCTCAAGTAATCGATGCTTGCCAATTGGTCGACCACAAGTTTCACACTGTCCATAAGTACCTGCAGCAATCCGTTCAAGTGCGCGGTTTGTCTGATCTAGTAGATCTCGCTTGTTGGAAAGGATGGAAATCTCGTGTTCGCGCTCGAAAGTCTTTGTTCCAGCGTCAGCCTGATCATCGCCAGCACCTTCTCCACTGTCCATAATCAGACTATGGAATTTCGCTTCGGCCAATGCAATTTCAGTTTCAAGATCGTGTGCGTCTTTCGCAAGAATCTTCTTTACTGAAGTTAGTTCTGGCTTACTCCAGGTTGATTCATCTTCCAAAGCAACGCGACGATTCGGCGCAGCTTTTTTGCCCGGTACTGCTTTACGAACAGTTGGCACAACAGAGCCACCAATTGGATTGATGACCTGGGTAGCCATGGCATTGGCAACTTGCTCGGCCTTTGCTTGGGCTAGTTTTGCCGCTTTGGCTTCTTTGATTTGAGTTGCAGTAAGTTTTGGTTCCTTAACCTTTGGCACAACTACTGGCTTTGGTTCCTTAACTGGTGCAGCGGCTTTAACCGGAGTAGCTTTCTTAGCGGGCGCAACCTTCTTAGCGGGCGCAGCCTTCTTAGCGGGCGCAACCTTCTTAGCGGGCGCAGCCTTCTTAGCGGGCGCAGCCTTCTTAGCGGGCGCAGCCTTCTTAGCGGGCGCAGCCTTTTTAGCGGGCGCAGCCTTTTTAGCGGGCGCAGCCTTTTTAGCGGGCGCAGCCTTTTTAGCGG